>CAJYHH010000241.1 GCA_913773825.1 Candidatus Sericytochromatia bacterium
TAGTGGCCCATGTGGCCGCCCATGAACTCGGAGCAGCCGCTTATGCGATTAAAGCCGCCAAAGCCACTGTGCCTAAAAGCGAGAGCGAAGCAGCAGGTAGAATTGAGTGTAGTTGGCAACGTCAACAATTACCAGAAGCCATTCGTGAACTGGTCTTAGACGATCAGCGCCTGCGCAACGAGATCTGCTGGAACGTGTTTGTCGACTAATGTCTACAGCAGATAAGCAACAGGCAGCAAAAGCGCCCATTGATTCATTAATCAGCAAATCAGAAAAAGCTCTGCTTAAGCTAAAAGCTGAGAGCTGGCAAGCCAAAATGCTGCAGGCAAATCTCAAAGCCTTACACTATGCCTCTGCCCGCCTGAATCAGCAGCCCATAGAAGCTTTGGCAGCAGATGAGCGAACTGAAGCCCTAAAAGCTTTTAGTCAGATGATCGAAAAAACCGAAAAAGCCCAGCTTAAATTTACACCTGGCAGCGCTCAGCACAGCCTACTGCAAAACAGACTGCAGGCCCTGCAAACGGCCCTTAGCCAATTGAAACAAGAAAGTGCTGAGCAAGCCTAGTAAACATAGCAATACCGTGGCTTAGACAAACATCACGAAAGGTCAATTAAGATGATTCAAGGAACCTGTCTTTGTACCAAAGTCAGCTGGGAATTTGACGGCATACCAGATGGCGCAACCGCCTGTAATTGTACAGCCTGCAGACGTTATGGCGTGCTCTGGGCCTATGATTATGAAAATGAAGGGATTCGCGTAGTAGGCCCAACTCAGGCTTATGCCCGCGGTCAGGCCCTGGAGTTTCATTTTTGTCCGGACTGTGGCTGTATTGTCTACTGGCGCGGTTTAAGACTTGAACAGGGCAAACGCCGTGTTGCGGTTAATCTGCGCCTGGCTGAACCTGAAGCGGTAGCAATGATCCCAATTGATCATTTTGACGGCCTCAACAGCTTTGAAGACTTACCCCGTGATGGACGTTGTGTCAGCGACTACTGGTTTTAGTTTTTGAGCCGATCAGCCTTTGCAAAAGCCTGTTTAAGCGCTTGTTGTAAAGCTGATTGACCAATTGCAACGAGACTAATTGTCCTCAAGCGCTGGCTGCACCAGATGCTGGGGCAAAAAAGCCCCGCCAATTTACGGCGAGCATGGCTCAGCACAGCCTGCTGCAAAATAGACTAAACGCTTTAAAGTTTACTCAAACATGATTTGCAAGTTTGTGTCTGTTCTTGAGCAATCGTTAAAGCTTTAGATTCACAAACAAAATGTTTATCATCAATAAATTAATAAGCATCCCCCACAACAAAAAACAAATCGCCTATAATTCAATTATTTTCTCGATTAAAAAGAATAAACCAAGATAAAAAATCATTAAAAAAATCAATTAATTCAATATAAATCAAAAGGTTCTTTTTTTGAACCCACACGCTAATTAACCCTAACATTTCAAATCTTGAAATAAAATTTCCTCTATGTTATGCTGCAAGGATATCGGGCCTAGGATTACTTTAAAAGACCAGTGATTGATGTGGTACATCAACAGATTGATTAACTGAAGCTGTTTCACAATGATCGATCAGGCTTAGAGGATTGTTTGGGAACATGGTGAGGATTAAGTTTCACCCAGGGATTGTGGAGGCGAGTAGATGTCAGTGTGGTGCAACAGAAAAAAGATTAACCGGCTTGTTCAATATTCACTGAGCTTAGGGCTATTAGGATTAATCAATTGTCAGGCTGTGTCAGCTCAAGTTTATTTAGAGACTCGTCTAAAAAAATTGATCAAAACTCATATGAACTTGCGCACCATTATCACACCAGGTTGGCTTCCAGCAGGTTTTCAATTTAAAGAACTCAATCTCGGTTGGAGCTCTTCTGAACAAAGCCAGTCAAGAGGCCCAGCAAAACACTACACAATAAACTCCAGCTTCAGCCTGAACTATGTTAACCCTAACCGCTCCATGTCTGAATCACTGTCATTGAGTATGTCCCATAATTCTGGCTCAAAAGGGGTAAACCCGCAAGAGAAAATCACTTGCCCCCAGTCATCTAAAGGCTTTATTGTAAACAATCCATCTTTTCAACATAATAAAATATTAGCCTGCGTTAGCTTAAGTGGAAATTATGATACCAGAACTAATGCTCCCTTGTATCATGCCTACTTAAAATCAAATATTACAATCTTCAATGCATCTGGATATGTTTACCAAATTCAGGACTTTTTGAATTTTGCTCAAGCCCTGAAAATGGAAACAGTGATATGAAAAAAAAGTTGATTCAATTTAGCTTTTTAATTGCCGGACATTGTTTATTTGCCTATCCTGTTCAGGCCCTATACGCAGAACAGCTTGAAACTCTCAAAGAATTTGCACCTAATCAAAATACAATTATTGCTCCAGGTATGCTGCCTCAAAACTATCGTCACACAGGTTTTGGGATGACAATTGTTCCAAATGACTACGGTTTGCTTGATCATTACAGCATGTCGTATGAACAAGCGGTTTCAATCCCGGTCTTCAAAACCATTAAAGGACCTTATGCTCAACTCAATCGACTTTATCAAAATTTTAATCTTGGGCGTATTTTGGTCTATGTTGACATGAAAAACACACCAAGTTTTAGTCGAAGAAGCTGTTCAAGGCCTGATCAGGAGAACTGGCAAATCCCCATTTACCGTATGGGCCTCACCTTAAGTTTTTGTGCAGATCCGTTTATCAAAACAGTTAATTTTTTTCAAGACGGAAAACAAAAAATTTATGCTTATAAATCCTATAACGTTCATCAACAAAACTTCACTTATTTTGAAATCAGAGGTGAAGCCGTTTTAAAACATCACTTTGAGCAATTTATCAGCAACTTGCAGCAAGGCTATTAGTCCCATTAACTGAGCTTAGCAAAAGCCTGTTTAAGCGCTTGTTGTAAGGCTAATCGGACGGGGCCAGGCCGTTCAGACTTTAAGGAAATGCTATAAATCGTAAAAGACTGTAAAGCGGGGCGATTGGCCAATTGCAAGGAGACTAATTGCCCGGCATCAAGCGCGGGCTGAACCAGATGCTGGGGCAAAAAAGCCCAGCCAAACCCTTCTTTGGCAAAATGCAGCAGAGTCTGTAAATCACCCAGATACCAGCGATCGCCTTCAGGCATTAAAGCATCTTCGCGGTCCAAAACCGCTAACTGAGTAAAGGCCGCCAGCTGACGAGCGGTTATCGACTCACCCGCTTGAGCGAGCTTAGCCAGAGCATGAATAGGTGCCACCACCAGCATAAACTCAACCTGGCCCAGGGGCTCACTGATCAGTTTGGCGCGATATTGGGGCAAAAGCTGACCGGTTAAACCCAGCTGTGAATTGCCTTCAATTACTCGCTGAGTAATCGCGCCCAGCATCTCGGTGTGCAGCAGCCAGCGGGTTTGCGGATACTTTTTTTGCACCTGCCTGAGGCTGCGGGTCATGATCTCAACGGGAATAATCATATCCATTACCACTGAGACAAAGGGCTCATGGCCCGTCTGCAAAAGCTGAGCTGAACTTTTTAAATCTTGGACCTGGTTTAAAATCTGCTGGGCCTGCAGCAATAAATGCTGACCCGCTGGCGTCAGGCTGGGTTTACGGGTGCTGCGATCAAAGAGCCTCACATCTAACTGACTTTCGAGCTGGGCAATGCCATGTGAGACCGTTGACTGGACTCGGCCTAAGCGCTTGGCAGCACCCGAAAAAGAGCCTGTTTCAGACACCGTCACAAACAGCAAAAGCTGATCAAAAGTCAATTGAGAAACCGCATGAGCCTGCATCAGAGACAATCCAATCTATCGATCAATTCGATAATAACTATTCATTAGCATGCGTTATCAAAATAGTTTAGTCCATCTACACTGAAAGTATCAAATAAAGATTTCTGACATAAACCAGAAGCCAAGGAGCCTCAAATGCCATTAGTTGATAACGATGTTGATCTCTACTGCGAACGCCACAGCCACCAGCCCTCCGACCTCTTAAACGAACTGTTTGTCGCCACCCACCAGCGCACCGAATGGGCCATTATGCTGGTGGGCCCGCTTGAAGCCAGCGTGCTGCGGATGCTGATTCAGACCAGTGGTGCCAAACGGGTTTTAGAGCTTGGTACCTTTACCGGCTATAGCGCGCTGGCGATGGCAGAAGCCCTGCCTGCTGACGGCCAGCTGATTACCCTGGATATGGACGCAGAAACGACTGCGATTGGCAAAGAGTTCTGGGCGCGTTCACCCCATGGGCATAAAATTGAATCAAAACTGGGCCCGGCATTAGAAACCCTGACTGAGCTTGAAGGCCAATTTGACCTGATCTTTATTGACGCCGACAAACATAACTACCCTCATTACTGGGAAGCCTGCGTGCCGATGCTCAATCCCGGTGGCTTAATTGTGGTCGACAACGTCTTTTTAGGTGGTCGCAGCCTGAACCCCGAATCAGAAGTAGCAGCAGCGGTTGACGGCATGAACCGCCGCGCTCACGAAGACACCCGCGTTGAATGCACCATGCTCAGCGTCCGTGACGGCATGCTGGTTGGTCGCCGCGTCCACGACGCTTAGTCGTCCACCATACTACCTAGCTTTAAAAGAGTCCACCACTCAAGTTTTTTGAGTGGTGGACTCAAATTTTCTTGTTTAGTCTGACTAGACCTTGCTTGGCAGGTCTGTAAAATCGGTGTATGTTTTAGACATTGTGCCCGTAACTGATTGTCAAAAAAAATCAGCGTGTTAAGCTATCGGCCCCCTGACTGGAGCAAACTGGAAAAAACTGGTTCTGACAAGAGCAGTGTCAAAAGCGCGTTCCAGCAGGCTACGGGCCGCACCGAAAGGACCCGAGATGTCACGTCGCCGTTTTTCGATTTTGCTGGCCTGCAGCCTGTCACTCACTGCATTAAGCACATTCAGTAGCTGTGCGGGCTTACAAGCCCATGACAGCTGGCTTTGGGAAGATCTGTATACCCAGACCCGACCTGAAGAAAATCTGACCCTGGCGCCTAAACTCCAGTTTTCAATTGGCTCAACCCGCCTGACGCCAACGGATGTGATCGACGCCAGCAGACTGTTTCCCATTCGAGTAGCCGGTGTGATTCAACCGCGCAGCACAACTGAGATTCAGGCTTTACTCTACCAGGCCCAGCTCGAAAACCTGACGGTCTCGGTTTCGGGCTCCCGGCACAGCATGGGTGGCCATGTGGCGGCAAAAGATAGCCTGCATCTTGATCTGACACAATTTAATCAGATTCATTACCAGCCCCAGGATCAGAGTGTAACCGTCCAAAGTGGCGCCACCTGGAAGCAGATTCAGCGACAGCTCGGGCCCCAGGGCCGCGCCATCAGCATTATGCAGGACTCAAATATTTTTACCGTCGGCGGTTCATTAGCCGCCAATGTCCACGGTAAAGATCCCCGTTATGGCTCCCTGATTGAGAGCGTTAACTGGTTTAAACTGATAAGCGCTGACGGCCAGGAAAAGCTCTGCAGTCGTACAGACAATCCAGAGCTGTTTAAAGCTGTGATAGGCGGCATGGGCATGTTGGGGATTGTCACAGAAGTCAATCTAAAAACCAGCGCCAATCAGACTTATCGCTATGCCGTTGAGCATCACCCGCTCTCAAAGATGATACCGGTGATGGAAAAAATTGCCAGCCTGCCTGAAACCGAACTGGTTGAAGCCCAGATGTCGATTGACCGGGGCCGCATGCTCGAAGAAACCCAGATTTATTACCATACTAAAGTCCCCCAACAGCCTGAGCTGATAGACGACGTCAATGCTGACAGCAGCATCTGGCTCAAAAAGGCCGTTTATCGCTACTCACGCGCATCAGACGCGGGCCGCCAGCTGCGCTGGGACTTACAAAAAGGCCTAGGCCCGGCGCTTGAAACCCCGTTTGTGACCCGCAATACCGCGATGGCCGCCACGTTTCGGCATATTATGATCAACTCCGAGCAGGACACGGATATTCTTCAGGAGTATTTTGTGCCCACCGCTCAAGCTGACGCTTTTTTGCGCGAGTATCGCCAATTGGTCATCAAACATGGCGTCGATTTGCTGAATGTGACAGTGCGCAAAACCTTAGCTGACAAAGAATCTTTAGTGCCTTATGCCCGTGAGGACATGTATGCCTTTGTGGTCTATCTCAAAATTCGCAAAGATCTCCAGGGCCAACAGCAGATGGAGAACTTTACCCGCGCCCTGATGACCAGCCTCGACCAGCACCAGGGCACCTTTTACCTGATTTATCGCGGTTATTACACCCCGGATCAGGTTTTAAAAATGTACCCTGAGCTGCATAAATTATTTGCACTTAAACAGCAAATCGACCCCCAAGGCCGCATTCAAAATGAATGGTATCGCTGGCTTAAACCCTTTGTGTTAAAAGAGCCTCATCACTAAGCCCGATCTTCTTCTAAAGCGCCCAGCCTGGCAACCAGCCGCAACTGGGCGCTTAAAGCATGAGCCCAGACAATATATTCACCCTGACGATCCCGCACTCTGACGCCAACCGGGCGTAAGCCCCCTGACTCAGCGCGCATCTGCATCATGCCCACCACCCGGGCTGGGGTCTGACCATTATCTGTCAGGACCGCATCGCCAACCTGAACACTGGCACCACTGGCATATAAAAAAGGCTCAGATTCAATTACCATCAGCGCAGAACTGGACTGAGTTTCGGGCATCGATTCAAGCTGTACCCGCTCAAAATTGAGCAGCGTCCAATCTGAGCTGGGCAGATGTTCATTCATTGCCGCCCAAGGATCGTATTCCCAAGCTGAGACAAAAGCCGCATGCTGGGCCGCAAACTGCTCAGCGACGGCGGCACAGAAAATATCGATCGGGACTTGTTCACCATAGCGGCAATTATCCAAGACAAGTTGCAGCTCAGGCAGATAGTCAAAGCGGTGCTGGGCATCCGTTGCGCTTAAAGGCTGGCCATAAAAATGATGCCCTTCGGGCTGAGCTTCATCAAACCACCAGCCGGTCAGATGCTGCTGGCCCAGGCCGTCACTTTCAAGCAGCACTTCGCCCCAGGGGGCGGCATCGTGTACCCGAATCAGACAGCCCGGTGTACGCAACGCGGTACACAGAGCCACCAAGGGCAATTGATTCGCTGAATCGGGCTGAGAAAGTAAATCGGCAGGCTGAGTTTTAATCAAGCTCCAGCCCGCTTGCCCTGGCAGGACAGCCACTGAAACCACAGGCTGACCTGGACTGAGCTGCGTGACGCGCTTAAATCCCCGCTGCTCAAACAGGCTGATTAACTGTGTCACCAGTTCAGCGGTCTGAGCTGTTTTTAAATAAGCTGTACTTTCAATAAATCCGCGCGGCATAACTGTCTCCCTGAGGGATTATAGCACTGGCAGACTCTAGCTATCATCAGGTTTTGAGCGAAAGATCAGCCCCGCTGCTAAAAGTGATTAAGGCTTATCCTGTTTCAAAAAATGACGCTACAGGACTAAAATAAAACCGGCTGCGGAGCCTGACTGAGTCTATTCGAGTGTGTTCGAGTTTGAAGGAGGCTTTATGCCAAATGACAGACTAAACGGCAAACTGATTCTCTTATGGGCTGCTCTGGCTTGTATCAGCACAGCGCTGAGCGCCTGCCCGTCTACCAGCCCACCAGCTGGGGCTCTTAATCAAAATACGAATCAAAATACGAATCAAAATACGAACCAGACCGGTAATCAAACAGGCTCAGCAGGCCAGATTACGCCCAGCACCGAGCGCAGCGGCGAAGTCAGCTATAAGCTTTACCTTCAGCCAAATGCCAGTGCAGCTACCCGTAAAGGGATTGTGCTGCTGGGAGCAGGCAATAACGAAAGTGACCCGAGCACCGGTAGTCTTGATGGTGCGCTTGAAAACAGCGTGGCGGCTGAATTAGCTAAACAGGGTTATGTCAGCGCAGTTGTGGCTTATCGCGATCAGCCAGCAGTTAACTTTCAGGATGGGGGTGCTTCCTGGAATCGCAACACAGCCATGCTGGCCACCGATATGAGCAATGTGGCCAATGCGATTATTGCGGCTCAGGGCAATGGCCTGACCCGCGCCAAAGTCTTAACCGGCGGGGTATCTTATGCCTCTTATGCTCTATTTACCAATGTGGCCATGAACGACTCACCTTTAGCAGACACCCGTGGTGTCTTAGCAGCCTGTGGCTCAACCGGTGAGTTTGAAGCTCAGAACTTTAAAATCCCGGTGTTTAGCCTCAATTGTTCTGGCAACCCCGAAGGCAATTTAAGCGGAGAGGCTCTTATAAATAAAATCGGCAATGCCCAGATCAAAGCAGACAGCGCCTTTTATACGGACGCTGCCTGCAATAGCCACTGTGGCGGTAATACCACCACCTGGACCCATCAACTGGTCGGGCAAACCCAAAAATGGCTGCCCTAGTTGAAGAGCTTAAACCCTTTAAACCGTTGGGCGTAAGGTGCTGGGAATCGGCTGATTAAACATCCGCCGGTAGGCATCAGCAATGCCAGCGCTATGCGCAGCGCGTTCAGAACTACTCGCACCGTTATAACGGCCCATCATGCCGTCTGCACCCAGCACAATGGCTGCACCACTGCGGTTTTCATTAGCACGGTCCATAGCAATCCGGGCATAAAAAGTCGAACCCCAGATATTGTCACGGACGTTATAGCGATTTTCTTCTCTGGCGCCCAGGCGCTGAAAAATCGCCTGCGTATTGGGACGTTCGACCAGGGCCTGAACTTCGGCGTCGGGATAATGCTGGATTTCGCTATTGCCGCGATAGCTGGCGTCATAGGTCGGGTCATAGCTCAGGCGGCGCATTTCTTGAATTGCGGTGCCGGTTAACTGACCTAAACCTTTGGCACCCGTATGGCTTTCGGCGTTGACATCAAAGCCACCACTTTCATGTGCCAGAATTGAGAGCATCACTTTGGCATCGACCCCAAACGCACGGCTGGCGGAATCCACTTCACGGGCAATCTGACGCGCCTGAGCCGGATTGGCCTTGGTATCGGGGTAGGCCAGAATCGCGTTATAGAGCTGAGTCGCCTGAGCGTTTAAAGGCTGAACATTAAAATTGGCTGAGTTGGGATTGGCAGGATGACGGGCTGGTGTGCGGGGAGTAGCAGGTCGCTGTTGCGGCTGTTGCTGGGGCCGAGTTTCGGGTTCGGGAGAGAGTTTGCGGGCGACATAGCGGCCCAGTTCAATACCTGCTCGAGCTGGCAGGCCAATAGGGCCTAAAGCCCGTAACGGATCAAATCCCATCTGAAACGTACCCCTAAAAGATTTTCAGTATCTGTAAACAACTGTCTGTGAATGTACTCTTCACCTTTATTTTACCCAGTCTCAAGCTTTTTAATCAATCAAACAAAAATAAACCCTAATCCACTGTTCCAAAACCACTCTGTCAGGGAGTGCAAGGGATGAGCATGGTAAAATGGCTTGCAATTAGGCCTGTCTGGCCTTTGCAAGATTTAAACTTTGCAGATCTTTTGAAACGGGATGGAAACTGTATGAAACGTTTATTGTTAACCCTGCTGGCTGGCTCTGTTTTGCTCGGGGTCTCAACCCAGGCTGGCACTTTAACGGCCCGCGCAGAGGACTTTATTATCCGCATCAACGAGCCAGTTGAAGATCCCTTTAAAGACGTCAAAGAAATGTACGCTGACATGGATACTTCCATGGGCAATATCAAAATTCGCCTGTTTCACAAACTCACGCCTAAAACCGTTGCCAATTTTGTGGGTCTGGCAGAAGGCACCAAAGCCTTTACTGATCCCAAAACCGGCACGTCCACCAAGCGCCGTTTTTATGATGGCCTGACCTTTCATCGCGTGATCCCTGACTTTATGATTCAGGGCGGCGACCCGATTGGCAACGGCACAGGTGGCCCCGGTTATAGCTTTGCTGATGAGTTTACCCCCCAGCTGCGCCATAACAAAAAAGGCATTTTATCAATGGCCAATGCTGGCCCCAACACCAATGGCAGCCAGTTTTTTATTACCGAAGGCCCCACCCCTCATCTCGACAATCGCCACACCGTCTTTGGTGAAGTGATTGAGGGCTTAGACGTGGTCAGCCAGATTGCCAATGTGAAACGGGACAGCATGGATCGTCCGGTTGAGCCTGTGCTCATCAAAAATGTCACCATTATTCGCGTGAGATAAAAACCCGTCCCGATCACCGTTCTCAGGAGCTTGAATATGCACAAACTTCGTATCTTCAGTCTGCTGTTGACCGGTGGAATCATCACCTTTGGCACGGTGCTGCTGAGTCCTCAAGAATTAAGCAGCACCCAGCCATCTGCTCAGGCGGCTGTTGCTCAGAGGCCTGCCCCAACAGCGAGTTATACCCGTAAGTCGATTCAGGGCTGGCAGGTGTTAGTCTCAGCTGAATTAGGCAAACAACATCCAACTGAGGCGGCGCAGGTTGAAAAACATCTGAGTCTAAAATTAGCTGAACTCAGACAACTGTTACCGACTCAAGCGCTCAAGCAGCTTAAAGACGTTAAAATCTGGCTCGAATGGCAGGACCCGGCTAATCCAGGTGGCGTTTATCACCCCAGCGCTGACTGGCTGCGCGAACATGGCTTTAATCCCGATATGGCCGGCGGGATTGAATTGGGCAATGCGCGTAATTTTCTGGCCTGGAGCCAGAATCACGACCAGCCCTTGATGGTTTTACATGAGTTTGCCCATGCGTATCACCACCAAATTTTGGGCTATGATCGTCAGGATATTCAGCAGGCTTATACCCAGGCCAAAGCCGCTGGCAACTATCGGCACGTCACGCGCCATGTCGGGCCACCAGGGCCCGCTTACGCCATGACCAATGCCCAGGAATATTTTGCTGAAAGCAGCGAAGCTTTTTTTGGCAGCAATGACTTTTATCCTTATGTGCGCAGCGAACTAAAAAGTGTTGACCCGCACATGTACAAGCTGCTGTTTAAGCTCTGGAAAATCCCTCAAGCTCACTCATAAGGTCAATTGAGATGCAGCCACCTCAACCCACCCCCATTTTAGATATCCCATTTGAGCTTAAATCCAATCTGCTGGTATTTAGCGCCCAAACAGCTGATGGCCAGGCGCTGACTCTGACCCTGGACACCTGTGCCTGGCCCCATGTGGTGAGCACAGAATTAGCAGAGGCCCAGCACTGGCTAAGCGGAGATATCGAACAAGCGGAAGGCGCGGGTGGTAAGCATCAGACCCAAGCGGCTGTGATTTCCGAATTAAACTTAGACCGCCTCAAACTTCAGCATTTACCCGCCCTCTGTGATCCCCTAAATGGCCCTGTTCACTTCGATCTGATGCTAGGTGGGCCCTTATTACAAAGCTATATTCTGACCCTTGATTACCCCAAACGCAGGCTTAAACTCCAACGACCATCTCAACTTGCCCAACCCAATCAAACTCACGCGGCAAATAGCCTGCCCTTAAGCAGCATCGAACCCGGTTTACCCTGTCTACTGAATCAGTTGAGTATTCAGGGCCAGCTGATTCCAGAGACTTTAATTGATACAGGCAATAATGCCAGTTTGGTGCTGTCAGCTGAATTAGCCCGACAACTTGGCTTAGAGCCAGCAGAGACTCTGTCAGGCGGTGGCTTTGGCGGCGCAGAGCTGACATTTGGCAGCCTCACCGTTGATAACATCCAGCTGGCCGGACAAAACTGGGAGCAAGTGCAGGTGCTGATTTTACCAGCTGAAGCTTCACCTTTATTGGCCGCACCGGGTCGGGCCCTGATCGGTAATGCCTTGCTTAAAGACAGCAAACTGACACTGAATCTGATCCAGGGAAGCTGCAGCATCAATCAAACTAAACCATCACAACCTGACTTAAACTCCCAAACGCTGAGCCAGACTCTGTAAAGCCTGTAGCCGGGTATCTAATAAATCAGGAAACTCCACGAAGCGCTGAAACTGCTGAAAATCCAGCTGGGCTTGAGGGATAAAGCAGCCCTGATCCAGATCCAGATGGGTAAATAACCAGACGTACATCACTTGGCCATAGGGGTAATGAGAGTGTAACGCCTGAAGTTCAGCCATCGGGCCCTCAGCTTGCAGCAATTGATGCGTATGGCGTTCGTTAAGCAAAATCTTTTCCATCTGGGGTTTATCCATATCGCAGGTATAAACCCGATTGGGCTGATAATAACTATTGCCATAAATTCGACAGGTCAAAGGTCGAGAATCATAAACCCCGCAGGTTTCATCTTCAGACAAAAACGGGCAGGGGTCCTGGCGCACAACCTGAGTTAGGCGAAAATACTCACGGTTAACCGCTTCTTGTTTCATCTGGTCGAGATGTTTGTCAAAAAAGCGCAGAGCTGTCTGGAGGGTGGCTGCATGTTGAGCCAGATAGCGCACCACCTGACGCAAAAGCTGAGCCTGTTGTAAAGCGGGTAAAGCCAACAGACCTGAATACTGCAGCTGCCATTCAACAGGCCGCACCAGTAAATCAAAGCCATTGCCCTGTTTACAGCAACCTGCACAGCCACTGCTACAGCTGAGCGGATGTTGAGCATACACCGCAGCCGTGGCCTGACCTTGAGCGGCATATAGGGCTTGTAGGCGTTCACTTGAGTCAGTGGGAGCCTGGGCGACATACTCACGGTAGGCTTCAAAGGCGTTGAGATAAAATAAATCCCCACTTTTACGCGCCACTTCAGCTCGCCAGGGTATACTCAGCCACTGAAGCTGCTGCAGATCTTTACGTCGGGTCAAATAAGCGTGAAGTTTGGCGGCTAAAGGCTCTGGCCAGTCAATTAGGCAAGTAACAGAACGATCCTTAATTACAGCCTGAAAGTCAAAGTTCTCAAGGCAAAACTGAGCCAGATCAGGCCGTGAATCCAGCACCACAACGGGCACATCTGGCGCTTTCAGCCTGATCAGCTCGCGCAACAGCTGGCCTGTGCCTAAGCCAAAGACAAAAAAACCCACGCTGCCAGCCTGTCGTTCAGGCTCAACGAAGGACTCATCCAGCTCATAGCGCTGCCCAGCCAAATTTAAGACGGCTGAATTTCGCTCAGTCTGCAGGCTGATTGCCAGCGCCGGTAACAGTACAGAATCTGGAAAACGAGCTAAAAAGCTCTGGCTCTGATGAAAAAAATCCTGATTAGACTCAACAAGGTGGGACATACAATAACGCCTTACAGCTGGCCTTGAGCAAAAATAAGCTCTTGCTCATTGTATGAGCTGAAGACGTGTTCAGTCCAGACAGCCCTTAGGCTAACTAGAAAGTTACAAAGCCTAAACAGACTTGATGAGATTTTTACAAGCACTCTGACGCGATTTTGACTCGATGTGCTTTACAACAAAAGCAGGCAACCGACAGCTGTCGGTTTTTAAGCCAACAAACTTCAATTTAAACAGCCAAGCATACAGGAGAACAGATCATGGCAGCCAACAAAATTGCAGCCGTTTTTACCGATCGGGCCAGCATGGAAAAAGCACTCGAAACCCTTCAACATGCAGGCTTTGGCACAGAAGAAGTCTCGCTGCTGCTTAAACAATCCGAGGCCAATCAAGAATTTGCCCAGGAAGATGGCTTTATTGAACACACGGTTGCAGAAGCACAACCGGTTGGCACAGTTGTCGCTGATTCAGCCGTTAGCTCTGACACGCCAGCGGTTCCTTTAGCAGAAGTGATTGACCCTGTCACGCTCAGTATGGGCCATGTTGCACCCAATCAAGCCCTGACTGTCCAACCCATGCCCGATGACGCGCCTGGAGCGCCCTTTAAAGTAACCGAGTCCCCCCAGGCCGTTGCCCGCCCCGGTGTCCCGGTTGAAACCATTGTGGATACTGACGTGGCGATTACCCCCCCTCAAGCAGCTCTTAAAGATCCACATGCTTTAGCGCCTGATGCCGCCATTGGCGGCTTACTCGGCCTCTTAGCCGGCACAGCCATCCTGATGATTCCTGGTCTGGGCCCGGTTTTAGCGGTCGGTCCGATTGCAGGTGGGCTTGCCATGTTAACCGGCACAGCTGCCCTGGGTGCAGGGATTGGCGCTATGGCTGGTCTGTTGTCTGACGAAGGGATTCCGTCTGATCGGGTTGATTTTTATCGCGAAGCGTTTGACGCAGGCCAGGGAATTATTCTACTGGCCCCCAAAGATCGCAGCACCCTGAACTCAGCTTATAACCTGCTTGCCAGCCATCATCCTGAGCATATTGAGATGCTGGATGCGTGAGGAGGAAGGTGTGTGGCCCTGGCGGGCCGGTTTAGCAAGGTTTGAGGCCCTGCGGGCCGTTTAGGATAAGAGGAGAGGGCTTAGGTTAAGAACAAACAGTTCTTTTTGCTAAACCCTCTAAACCGCGACGCAGTCGCACACACCCTCCCTGCGCCTCTATTCCATCCACTGCACTAGCTGCAGAATCACGCCATTGGGGTCGGTGACTTGAAAATAGCGCTCACCCCAAGGCTCCGTTTCGATCGGGGTCGTAAGGGGCACACCATTGGCCTGAATCCTGGCATATTCTTCGTCGATATTGTCGACGACAAAGGCCAGGATCAGGCCTTGGGCGGCTTGGCGTTTGAGGCTTTCAGGCTTCAGACTTGAAAGGCCAACCCGCAAAAAGATTACGTTACAGCCTACATCTTGGCGATTTAACGACACAAAACCGTCTGCTGACATGGCTTCACTAAACCCAAAGTGACGTTTGAGAAATTCTGCTGAAGCCGTAACGTCCTCAACATTTAGTGACAGGGCTGTTTGGGTGATTTTCATGTGATGAGACCTCGCTGATTTTTATTACGTACAGTGTACGCAATAGGGTTTTCAGATTACACTGAACGCCTCAGCGTCGTCAAGAAAGAACATATATGCCCAAACCATCTGCAGCTAAATCATCTAAAGCAGCTTCTCGTCCTGATCCAGCCCGTTTACTTAAGCTGCTCTGGCGTCATCACAGCCCTGCTCTGCCGCCGCGCAAAGGGCCACGTCCAGCTTTAAGCGTGGATCAACTGTTGATCGCCGCTATTGCCTTAGCTGACCGCGAAGGGCTTGAAGCCCTGACCATTCGGCGACTGGCAGCAGAGTTATCTACGGCTGCAATGTCGCTGTATACCTATGTCGCAGATAAAGCAGAGCTTTTAGAGCTGATGATTGACACGGTCTATACAGACATGGCCCTGGTTCAGACTGCGGTTCAGACCGTGGATAGCAGCTGGCAAGCCGGGGTTCAAGCTTTGGCGGCTTCTAATTTAGCGCTTTATCTGCAACATCCCTGGCTGACAGAAATAAGCTCTGAGCGCCCCCCACTAGGGCCCGGAGTCATCAGCAAATATGATCGGGAACTCAGCGTCTTTGAAGGTTTGGGCTTAAGTGATATTGAAATGGATGCAGCCTTAAGCTTTGTTTTGAATTTTGTCCGGGCTGCAGCCCGGGATCACGTGCAGGCAGACCGGCTAGCGGCTTTCACCCAGGCCAGTAATGCTGATTGGTGGCAGGCCCAGGAAGCAGCCTTTAGCCACTTATTGCCGCCGGGCCGCTACCCCTTAGCAGAACGAGTGGGCTCAGCAGCAGGGGAGCATAATCAGGGGGCTTATCACTCCGGTTTTGCTTATCAGTTTGGTTTAGAGCGCGTGCTGGCTGGACTGGAACAATTGATTTCCGGCAAAAGCCCTTTAGACTAGTGGGTAAAGCCTGGGCTCAGATGTTAAGCTGACATCCCCGTGTTTTACCTATGACAGGACTTTCTGATGACAATTAACGGCCAGCTGATTTATTTTGTTCAGGACCCCTTTGGCGAACTTCGAATTTTTGACGATGGCTCCGTGCGCGTGCTGTCTTTTGCAGCCGGAAATGAACAAAGTGCCTGTCTAAAATCAGATCCCGGCCTGCTGCTGTTTGAATACACCCAGGTGATGTTATTGGGTCTGTTATTTGCTGAGCCGCGTAAAGTGCTGTGTTTAGGCTTAGGGGCCGGCAGTTTGCCGAATGCCCTGCATCGCCGCTGCAAACAAGCCAAAATTACGGCGGTTGAACTGCGCCAAACGGTAGTGGATGCAGCTGAAAACTTCTTTTATTTGCCGCGCGGTAAACGCCTGCAGGTCCATTGTCAGGACGCAGCAGCATTTGTGGCCCAGGACAGCAGCCGCTATGACTTAA
>CAJYHH010000242.1 GCA_913773825.1 Candidatus Sericytochromatia bacterium
TGCAGACCCGCTTGGCCAGCGGATGAGGGCAATACACAACCGTATTGCCGCCGCTCAGCATGCTAATCGTGTTGTTGATAATCGTCTCAGTTGGATTGGTACAGGGTGTAATCGAAGCGATCACGCCAAACGGCGCACGTTCGTTAAGCGTTAACCCCATATCTCCGCTAACGGCTTTAGCAGTCAGGATTTCCGGGCCGGGCGTTTTGTCGATAGCCAAAATATTTTTAGCAATTTTGTCTTCAACGCGGCCCAGTCCCGATTCTTCGACCGCCATGCGTGAAATCAGCTCCACATGCGGATGACAGGCAGCACGAATCGCTGAAATCATCTGCTTGCGAAACTCAAACGAATATTCCTGAAAGTGGGCAAAGGCGTTGACTGAAGCGCTTACGGCTTCATCCACATCTTCAAAGATGCCCAGGTCGCCGCTGCTCATAACCGGAGTGGCAGCAGGGTGCAGCCGATCTGTGGTCTGAATGCGGGTGACGACCCGCTCAACGATTGAGCGGATTTTGTCTTCAGGAATCTCCATCTGCATGTGCGGTTATCCTTCTTCTGCCTTGTTGTAAATCGTGTCGCCGCCTACAGCCCAGCTGTCGACAATCGCCATGATGACAGCATCGCAGGGTCGATTATGAGTCACCGTCGTCTGACGGGCCGACGAGCCTGAAGCGTACATGACAACTTCGCCAACGCCTGCGCCGACTGCATCGACAGCGACCACATAGGTTTTTGTTGGCTGGGCCTGAATATCGAGAATCTGCAGCACTTGAAAGCTGAGACCCTCGAGCTTGGGGTCTTTCTGGCTGGCGACAACTGTGCCAATGACTTTACCAAGTAACACAGCTGCTTATTTCTCGCTGCCGCGGGCGTCTGCGCTGCCGTGAGCATCCTGGCGACCGAGCGGAAGAATGCGCTCGACGTTGGAGTGGGGACGGGGGATGACGTGAACAGCGACCATTTCGCCGATTTTTTCAGCTGCACGAGAGCCCGCTTCAACAGCGGCTTTACATGCAGCAACGTCACCACGGCAAACGACGGTTACATAGCCACCACCGGTTTTTTCATAGGTGACAAGCTCGACCTTGGCAGCCTTGACCATGGCGTCAGCGGCTTCTACAGAGGCGGCGAAGGATTTGGTTTCGATCATTCCGAGTGCTTCAGTCATTTCAAATACTCCTTGGTTGTCCCGTTTTTTTAATTTTTGGGCTTTGCTGTCAGTTGCATTTAATGATTGACATCATCAAACGCGAGAAGAGTGCATAAGTGATACAAGTAAGTGAACAGGCTTAGAGACGAAAAAGAAAAATTACTTTTCTTCCCGGCCATCTAAGTCATTAATGGCAGCCAGCGCGGCTTCTGCAGCGACGACAATGTCTTTTTCTTCACCTGCCAGATAAACACGGCCAAAGGCGCCTGCGGCGAAGATATTAATTACATTGATGTCAGCCGCTTTTTCAGCTTCGTTGGCAGCAATGGTGGCATAACCAGCCGGGTAAGTCTCAAGAATAAACAGACTCTGATCAGCCAGCAGCATCATGCCTTTGCGACCCTGACGGTTAATCAGCATCGCCTGATGCGGATCGACTTTGCGGATAATCTGGTGAGAGACAACTTTGGGCTTAATCCGATCTTTTTCAGTTGCGCCAATTTCGCGCAAAATCGCAGCGCCTGCTTCACGGACCTCAGCCTGAGAATCAGAGTGTAATTCGAGCATGCCATAACGACGCTCAACGATCTGTTCAGCTGGGGTTACGTTAGTGGATTTGAGCGCAATGTCCATCAGGCGATTAATCGCCATACCAGGTGCAATTTCAACATAAAGGGAAGCCTGGCCCTGGACCGGCAGATAGCCTTTTGCGACCGAGGCAGAATAGGCGGCAAACTGGGGCTGCATCTGGTCGATAAAGACATAGGTGCGGAGCTGTACTTTTTCCATGCGGTGGATACGAGTTCCTTTCTGCGGCTATGTGCGGCGCCACTTGGGCTTGCGCACAGGGGTACAAGATGTATGAATAACAGGTACAAGATGTACGGGTCACTTTTGCGCAGGAAGTATAGCATAAAAGGCTGGTGGCTAGTAGCCCGTGGCTGGCGGCTAAATCAAGAAACCTACCGCCACTAGCTACCCACCAGCGCCAGGCTTTGCCTGGCTAGTACGCTCGTTTAGTCCAGAAATCCTGAACAACCGTCCAGAAAGACCGGGCAATAATTCTTAAATCAAACATTAACGACCAGTTTTCAATGTAATACAAATCATAACGGGTGCGATCGGTAATCGAAGTATCGCCGCGCAGACCGTTAATCTGGGCCCAGCCTGTTAAACCCGCTTTGACTAAGTGACGATCAGGGTAATCCAGAATCTCACGTTCAAAGCGCTCTACAAAATGGGGACGCTCTGGTCTGGGCCCCACAAAACTCATATTGCCCCATAAAACATTTAGCAATTGCGGGAGTTCATCCAGACTTGAGCGGCGTAATAAGCGTCCAATTGGCGTAATCCGCGGATCATCTGTACTCGCCCAAACCGGCCCACTCTGAACTTCAGAATCAGTCCGCATGGTTCTAAATTTATACATTCTAAAGCGCTGACCGCTGCGGCTAATGCGCTCTTGGGTATAAAACACAGGTCCTGGTGAATAAATTTTAATCAGTAGCGCAATCACCAGCAGTAAAGGTAAAAGCAGCATCAAACCCGGCACAGCAATTGTCAGGTCCAGTGCACGTTTAAGCAGGCGATTAACCGGATTATGTAAAGGCGTGCGTTCAAGCGCCAGCATCGGCAGACCACCCAACTCAGTCAGATGCTGACGAGCCGTTGTCAGCTGAAGTGCATCAGGCATCAGCCAAAGTTCGGTGCCCATCCGGTTTGCTAGCTGAAAAGCTTCAAATAACTGAGAAGGCGGCCAGTCTTGCTGGCGCAATAAAACTAAATCAACCGGGTCTGCTTCAAGCTGAGCCGTCATGGCTTCAAGCTGAGGCGGACAATGCGCAATGATTTCAACACCCTGCATTAAAAAATGCTCCCGGCGCGCCAACAAAGATTCATCCCCAGAAACCAGCACCCGACGGGTGCCGAGCCCACGCCGAAAACACTGCTGCAGCACTTTACGTGAGATCTGATGCGCACACCCAACGCCAATCACGGTAAACAACCATCCCAATAACACGCTTAAACGCGAAAACGTAAATTGTGGATGCGGCAAAAAATCACGAAAGAAAAAGATCGCCATAAACTGAATCCCCGATAGCAACAAAGCCCCTGTAGCTATCCGAGTAAACTCATCAAACAGCGGGCGCCAGCGCAGACTGTACACGTGACTAAAGCTAAAGATCACAGGCGTCAGCAAAGCTAAAAAACACGCCATGCGCACATAGATCTGTTCAGGTGGAACCAGTGCCGGAGCCGGCAGCACATACATACGCGTGATATAAGCCAGCCAATGGGCAAATAAAACCAGGCCAGCATCAGCCAGGATCAAGCCTGGCAAAAGCAGGATCTGAATCTGCGTAGCAGATCTCGGAGCGGTTGATGTCCGCAGCAATTGTGAATCTGGGCTCTTTATCACGGAATTCTGGTCAGGGTGGGTTACAATGGTTGTGTTTCATTATACTTGTAAAGGAACCCGTCAGTCACAGACCATGCAGGAACTCGACGCTGAGCAGCTGGAAAAACAGGTTGCCGAAACCCAGGATCCAGATCTGCTCAAAGAACTGATGGGCCATGCCATTCGCCTCAATCGCGAAGATCTGGTAGAAGCGATTCTGGATCGTTCAATTCGCGCCAATCGTTTAGTTGAAAAACTACGCGACTATGAACTGAATCCGCCACCCGTCAACTTCAGCTTTTTTGATGATGAAGACGAGGAACTTGAGGCTGAAAACGCACCCTGACTGGCCCAAAGCCCGAATCAAGTTTTATCCAGCTACAAACACTTAAGTCAATTAAGTAATCAATAGCCTTTTAAAATTGTAGCTGCTTACTAGCTGGCCCGACGCTGACTTAAATCAACAACCTGACGAATCGGAAGGATCTGAGCGTCCTGAGATTGATGTGTTAAAGCTTTGGGAATCGACTCGACTCGCTTAAGCGGCACCGGCAAATGACGGCTGACGTCGTCAAGTGTCCGCTGATAAGCCGTTGGCGCTTCGATGTGAACATGCTGATGAACTTCGTAGTGAATATGCACGGGCTGCTCAGACGCGCGCTGGAGTTGGCTCTGCATTTCTAGCAGTAGCCGATTCAGCAGAGACATCAGCATGGCAAAGGGAATCAGCAAGGCCAGCAACAATTGGCAGATCACATATCCCGTAATTTGCAGCAAGCGTTCGGCCATGGATGTTTCCTCGCTGAGAGTAGAGTGATACCTTTATTGTTAAACGTAAAGATATGTAAATCAAGCCCCGCAAGCCAGGTTTAACGCCATTTTTACGCTCACCCAACAGGGCTTTTATATGTCCTCAAAACTCTTTTTATAGGCTTAATCCAGCCTTGATTTCAGCGCCAAAACCGCAAACCCTGATGTTCTCATCAGCTTAGCTTTGTCAAAATCATCTCCCCCCTTGTGAGAGAGCACACTGACTTTTTTATGCGCTGTTCGTTACGCTTTTAGACATCGAATCTGTGAGCCCGAACAACTGAGAGTATCGTGATTATGTACATCAAATTGACTTTTGCCATGATGGCCATTGGCCTATCTTTATACGGCCGTCAGGCCGAATCCCAGCAGCCCTTGCAGCAAGACACCGTAAATCTTGCGATTCACGCCCGTCAGGATGATCCCCAACCTGCACCCGGCACCCCGTCACGTTAAAAGAGTAAGCTTCAGGTCCCCAAATCCTGTAAGCCGTTCTAAGCAGAACCAGCCTTGGGCAGTCATTTAACAGCCCATTGCCAGCAAAACGCATTGTCTGTGGGGCGGTGCGTTATTTGTGCTATCATGCTTCAGAGAATTGCTTGCATTTATACTTTCTCGAGGCAGGACTTGTACTGAGCATGACGGCACCCGCAATCGGGATCGTATATAACCTCTACAAAACTTATAAAATTGACACTCACCACATTGCCCAGGAAGTGGCGCAGTGGTTAACGGATCGCGGCGAAAACGTCTATATGTTTTCGTCTCATTATGAGTCGAACGAGGAATTTGAAAAAGATACAGGCGATATCCGTCTTAAGATGGCGCTGGTCTTTGGCGGCGACGGAACGGTGCTCTACGCAGCCCGAATGCTTGCCCCTCACGGGATTCCGCTGCTTTGTATCAATGCCGGCTCACTGGGCTTTATTTCAGAAACCGCTCTTGAAGATCTGTATCCCTCCCTTGAAAAGCTACTTGCAGGAGAGTATGTCATTCAAGAGCGCACCATGCTCAAGATTGAAGTACTGGATGAAAACTATCAGTCACGACTAGTTTTTCACGCCCTCAATGACGCAGCGATTATGCGCCATCCTCTCTCATATATTATCGACCTGGCGACTTATGTCGACGGCGAATACATTACGACCTATCGGGCTGACGGCTTGATTATTGCTTCAGCCACAGGCTCAACCGCTTATTCCATGAGTTCAGGCGGGCCCTTGCTGATGCCAGATGTCTCAGCCTATATTATTAATCCGATTTGTCCACACGCGTTGTTTAATCGCGCCATTGTCTTGCCCGAGTGGAAAGAAACCATGGTCAAAGTTTTGCTGCGCGAGACTTCTCAGGACGTGATGATTACCATTGACGGTCAGGCTCATCAGCAGCTTTATCACCGTGACATTGTCAAAATCAGCCGCTCTTTTTACAAAACCCGGCTGGTTAAGTTCCAGAAAAACGATTTCTTCCATATCATGCGCCAGAAACTCTTTTTCGGACGCTAGCTGATTTATTCTTTTAAAGAGTGGGTATAAATCCTCAAGCAAGCCGACGAGGATCTGAACATGACCCAGTCACCTGGATTTTTGCATTCTGTCTTTCGCAGCCATCAGCCGACTGCCCAAAAATCATCAGGCACAGGCTCCCTCTTAAGCCAGCCTTCAAACGTTCAAGCCACTCAGGCAGCCAAAGCTGAAAGCAGCACCACTCCCCAAGACCAAACCACCACTACCGAACGGGCCCAACATCGTTCAGCGCCAGCCAGCCTTAATTTTGACGCTCCTCAATTTAATCCCGCTAATCCGGTTAATCCAGAATTAAATCCTGATCAGCCTCAAACAGATTTGCTCACCAGCCTGACAAGTCTCTCTCCAGCTTTAGCCAGCGCGGCCATGCAAGAAGTCAGTCGCCTGGGTTTGCAGTCACCTGATCAATTACCTGGTGCTCCAGCCCTAGAGATTTTTAATGAAGTGATGCTGACTGCCAACCAGGATATAGCAGCCCTGACAGATTCTCGGATTGCGCTGGATGGTTTAGTCATTGACCTCGGGCGCACACAGACTGAGGTAAACGGTTTAAAACAAGAAGTTTTAAATGCAGCAGCAGATATCACCCGCGTCGAAGCTGAAGGCGCCGAAATTGAAGCAGATGCTGAGCTGATTGCGATCGCCGAGCAATCCCCAGCAGACCAGACACCGACCTTTACAGAACCCGCCCAGACCCGCCGGTGGGAAGCGATGCTAAAGCGTGAAGGCTTTACGCGAACCGCTGATGGCGGCTGGTTTTCAGCTTTACATCAACGCAGTTTTAGTCAGCCTGGACCGCTACGCCGTTTTTTACGCGAACGGATTGAACATCGCCGAGGGGTTTTTCAGCAGCGCATGAATACCCTGCGCAATCGTCTCAATCAGGCGAGTGAACGTCTGGCTCAGGGCTTAGGGCGCCTGCAAGGCTTAACTGAGGCCATTGCCAATCAGCAGGGTCTGGTCAGTCAATTAATGGAGCGCGCCAGAGCCTCAACACTTCGCATGCAAAATACTCTAAATGATCCCAAACTCCGCAGCCAGTTGCCCTCTGATCTGCTTGATGCAGTTGATCAAACAGCCGGAAGAATCTCAAACGATTTACAGCGTGAAGAACAGGCCGTTAATCGTTCTCAGCAATCAGCTTCTCAAGCCAGACAAGAAGCTCTGCATGATTTAGCAGAAGGCATTGCTCTATTAGATAACCTCCATCCTGATGGCCAGTTCACTCAGGAGCTTAAAAAATCCATTCCTTCACAAAGCTCTAAACCCGCAATCAGTCCTTATCATGAAGCCCGTTCAGCGCTGACCCAGTCACGGACACAAACAACCAGCAGTCCGCAAATCAACAAACTGCATTTACAGCTCGAACAAGAGCTCAATGAACTTGAACAAGCTTATTCAGCAGCCCGCCAACAATAAAACATCGACAAAGAACTTGATCAGCAGCTGGATCAGGCGTTTGGCATTCGACTGCGTTCAGCAATTGAGCATCATCAGCAACAGCTTGAAGCTTTAGACCAACGTCGCAGCGAACATCTGGATCAATTGCTCCAGAGCCTATAAGCGCCCTCGTTGTCTAAACAATCCTTCAGTCAGACCGTCAGTCAAACCCTTATTC
>CAJYHH010000243.1 GCA_913773825.1 Candidatus Sericytochromatia bacterium
GGTCGCATGACCCGTGCCCGTACTTTTGCGGCAGCGCGAACAATGACAGTTCATCATCAGTCCAATCGGCGCCTCAAATTGATAACAGACGGCGGCACATAAGCAGCTTCCAGAAAAAGTTTGCTGACTCATTTACAACCTATCCGCTACACGCTCTTTTTATCAGCTTAACTCTGTGCGTCAGTCCGTGCAAAGCAGCTTATTTGAGCTATTCTGCTCATTGACGCTCACGACGTAGACAAATTTGATCCGATTCAGCTTCGGTGTTCTGGCAAAGCTGATAACGTGCTTGTAAGCGCAGAGGTTCAGGGGTTTTATCTTCTAAACGCAAGCAGTCCCTTACAAGGAGTAAAAGTCTCACCTAAAAAACTCAACTCACTCAAAACCAGGCTGCTGATAACATGTAGCCCGAGCACAAACATCTGGGCAGGTTAACATTGGAATCACCTGGTTCTTAATGACTTTCCTTAATTCAGCTTTTTGTGCCCTTTGCGCAAAGGTGACCCCAGTCTAGAAAATTTTTTTCGAGATGTAAGCCAGCAAGGGCTTATTTTAAAATCAGCGTGCAAAAATTAAAAATCTTCAGCCTGATCAAGTCGTTCAAAAACTTGTTTGACGGCCCGCTGATTCTCTTCAGAAAGATTCCGCACCAATAGCCATTCACCTAATAGTTTGACCCAGGGATGTTCGCGTCGACGCAGCTCCTCTAAGGCCAAGACCCCTTCGGGCTTTTCACGGCTGGACAGGCGTACCAGATCCAGCAGATCAGCTTCTGGTAAACGCGCACAGTCATCTGCGCTTAAGTCCATTTCCCAAATCGGCACCGTGCGCCATTTACGTGCAGCGCCTTCAGACCACTCTTGCCAATGAGGGCCTTGAAATGCTCTGATTTCAAGCGATTCAGCACCGATTAAACCGACGTTTTTCCAGCTTTCAGCGCCATAACCATGCCATTGACGCAGTAAAAAATGACGTTCACAGGCATCAGGGGCGGGCTTGGTATGTATAAACGGAGAGTTTGCCCCACTGTCTTGCTGTTGACGAAACAATTCATATTCAGCCAGACTGGGTCTGACAATTGTCACATGGCGACGTAAATAAGCTGGCATTGCCACATACCACGGGTTTTTAAAGCGCACTTCGAGATTAATATAGTAAGTTGCGTCAAAGGTCCCAACCAGTACCAACTCAGTTGGATCCCAATGTGCTACCCAATAGTCTTTTTCAGAACCCTGCTGCTCGATTGCATCTAAAGCATCATCATCAAGATAAGTTATATAAGGCGTCATCATGGTAAAAGCACCTTTTGGCAACCCATTATCTTCTCAGCATTGAGTCTCCAGATCATCAAAGACGCGTTTTGTCTATTCTCTCCAAAGGGCTGACCAAGCACATCAAAATCCTACCTTGGCAATTCATTGCCCGTCTAGCTTAGCAGAAGTCATGTGCAGGCGCCTGTCTCAAGCTGATTAAACTCAGCACCGATAAACAGCTGCAAAGCTGGCAAATTTCAGTAAACTAAACAAATGCAGGCTCAAATTGTGGCCCTTAAAATCCCAAAGTCCTTGAAAAAATCAGTTTTCATCAGCTGCTTAAGCCTGATTCTGGCTCTGTTTTTACTTGCTTTTTTTAGTTCATTAGAACCACCGTATCAATCAGCAAAAAACGTCGAACCTGACACTTTTAAACCTGTACAATCTACTCAACGGACTTTTTTACCAGCAGGACTCAGACAAGCTCGTGCAACCGAGATTCAGGCAGCTATTAAATCAGCTCTTTCTGACAGCTATCGACGGGTTCCCAGCCAACCAAACGAGAGCAGACATGATTTAAGCCGCAGACTTTATGCTTCAGCGCATCTGATTCTCAAACATCCTAAAATTGTCATTATGGCCTTTGAAGGCACAGGCTCATTTGAACCCCGTATGGCTTTAGTGATGCAGGATGCGGCACACCGGCTGCGCCAGCAGGGCTTAATGGTTCAAGGCCAAGAACTGAGTTTACAATACTCAGCTTTTAAAAGCCTGGCTCAGGTCAGCGTAAGCGAACCCAACTGGTCAGCCTTGGCAACAGGCCCCTTAGAAGCGCTGTTACGCGACCCTGAACTCCAGACTCAGACCATTTGGCTAAGCTTTCCGTCAGAAGAATTCGAATGGTTGTCCCGGCTCACGCGGTTTGAACAAGTTTCATTGCCTCAATTAGCCGGGTTTTTGACGGGCCAGACAGCGCGCGCCACCGCAGGAATCGACAGAGCGCTAGAGAGCCTAAAAACCTTGCTGAGTCAGTTTCCCGAACCAAGTCTCCCACAATTAGTCGTTGTCTCACACAGCAGCGGCACACGCGCGGCGATTAAATTTATTGAACGAGCCCATCAGTTAAAAGGCAAACACGGTAAACGCCCTGAATTTTCACTTGTGATCAGCAGCGATCCGGTCTGTGAAGCCGATCAAGTAATGGGAGAAGCGTTTAGCGAAATTTTGAATTATCAACTCAAGATGCGGTTTAACCGTTTACAGGGCTGGCTTGATTTACTACCCTTTGTTGCACTTAAACCAAAACCTGTGCCATTACCTGTTGTCCAACATCGTTTACAGCCAAACTGTTTATATGTCCCAGACCAGGTCAAACGATTTATCAGCTTTTATCAGCAGAAAGATACACTGGGATTGAGGCTGGCACCGCAATTTGGCATCCATGGCAGCCCTGTAGCGGGCGCTATGAATCAGGAAATTAAACAAGTTGGCCCAGCCGGCCATGGTGAAATTGCCTTTCACCCCACGGTCACCACACGTTTTACCCAAGAACTTAAAGCACTTTTACGTTAATTCTCGGCAAGCCTAATCAACATAGACGCTAAATTGTGTGGCCAGTACCGGAGATCCCGCTCAAGTTTGACTAATGTTAGGCGACACAGAGATCCAGCCTGTACACTGAGTCAATCAACAAGGCTTGGAGCAGGGCTTAATTCATGACTTCATTATCCACTGAAAGCCAGCGGGACTAGTCGGGCTTGAAGCTCCTGA
>CAJYHH010000244.1 GCA_913773825.1 Candidatus Sericytochromatia bacterium
ATAAGTCAGACCCGCTTTCAAACTTAAGAGCGTAAACAAGAGCAACTCTTCACAACTTTGAAGGGCACTTTCACCTGGACATCTGGCTTGTTTCTCAGCCATCGTTTCACCGTGCTCTTTTAAATAATTTTGCTCAAATAGGGTCAAAAGAACGCGAAATTTTGGTTCTGTTAATCCTGTCGCGGATCGCCACTGTCGTTCTGTTTTTAGGTCGTTTATACGAATCTTCATGAGCATTATTTTACACGACTAGGCTCGGCGCAACAGCTCTATTTAGCTCAAAGGCTCAGTTCTCAATTGAGACTGGGCCTTTTGAATCAAGTTCTAAAGTTCGTAGGGCTTTTGTTTTTGCTGATCAGACTTCAGCTGTTTAAAAAGCTGTTCGTCTTTGGCCCAGTCTGCATAAGCCTGTTTAAAAGAATAATCTGGTTTGACAATCATGACGTGATACGGGCTAGTGACATACGTGAATTTATTTCCTTTATAAATAGAAAAAGGGATAGGTATATCACCTATCGATCTTCGAACACGCTGTTCCATTGAGTGATCATAGTCAAAGTAAAAATATTGATTAGCTGTTTTTACAATTTTTGAATTTTTGTAATCAGAGTGAATAGGCGATGATGTACCGTAAGCTAATTCAAGGGCTTTTATTGCTTTTTCATCTTTGAGGTGAAAGTCAAGTGCTGCGCCATCCAGACATTCACTTCGAGTTTCGGATATTGTCTTATCTGAATAAAATTTTAAATAAGTTTCCATTTCTAATCTACCTGAGCACGATGAACGAATCACTGAGACTTGTTCATACTGAATGGTTTTGGCAACATCAGCATGAACATCGTAAAAAGCCTCAAGTACTAATACACGGTTGTCTGTTAATTCGCGCGAATTACGGATTGGACCGACCTCGCCAATATCTCTTCCAAAACCAGACGAAGGAAAAAAGGCATGATGCTTCATGATTTGTTCGATTCGCTGGGTTTTATCGCCAGGTAAAGCCATGGCTGCTGAGTTGATAGCCAAGATCAGATTAGCGCTAAATAAGGCTAAAAGAAGTTTGTTCATATCTGCTCCTTGATTAGATCGAGAATTAACGTCGTCTTGAATTGCTGCTTTTTCCAATCGAGCTGCTGCTTGAAGAGCTTGAATTGCTGCTTGAGCGTGAGCTGCCTGAGCGTCTGGAACCTGAAGTATGAGAACGACCTGAGCTACTTTTGCGGGAGGATTTTTTAAAAGAGGGCCAGCTTAGGCTGGAGGATTCTTCAGCGTTATCATCACTGCTGTCATCACTTTCTTCTTGCTCCGTTTCTTCGCTTGTCTCTTCCTCGTAAGTGTCATCACCAGAATCATCGCCAGAGTTGTCATAGGTCGGCACATAAGCTTCTCTGACAGGCGGTGGAGGGGTTGGGACAGCTACCAGCCATGCCTGTCCTGCTTCGCTTAAGTGCATGCCGACTTCCCGCTTCAAGCTAATGCCTGGATCATTGCGATCTAGCAGCCAGCCAGAAAGATATTCGCCATTAGCTCCGATCACCTCCTGAACGGCCTCAGATTGGGTTGAGGCTGCAGGCATTGTCACCTTAACCAGATAGGTTCCCGCACTCAAGGGCCTTTGTCCCGAAACAAAAGGTCCCGCCTGATAACGACCTTGTTTGACAAGCGTATTAAGCTCTGACCGATAGCCCGTTACAAGACTTGATACTGAGACGTTTAATTGGGTTCCATCAGGTAAATTGGTGCTTCCGACAATAGTAGGTTTGCGAGCTTTGGTATTGCTAAAATCAATATAAATCACGGCTGAGCGGTTCATCGGTGGGCGCCAGGTTTTAAGAAACTCTGTTTTACAGACCAAACCCAGGTTATACAGACTTTGTTTGGCGGCTGTTTTTCTTCCTGCTTGAGTATTCAGGCAGGTTTTAAAGACATCAGGGGTAAAGCGCTTAAGCCGCAAGTCTTTACCCTTGACCAGACTGTAGAGTTTCCAGTCAATTTGTTTAACATGCTGATCAGGATAAAAGCCTTTAAGCATGGGCCAGTCTGAAGCTTTAATGGCTTTAACAGGTCCTCGATAAAGGGCTTTAAGACGCTGCTGTTTTTTGAACAAGGCCAGCTGCGCCATTCTCTCTTCCTGGGCCTGAGCTTTTTCTGCCAAAACCATAATTTGACTGTAGGTTTGAGCATTGCCTTGTTTGCTCAATTTAGGATTTTTTTGGAGATAGGTATTCAGAACAGCCCATTCATAATCGCTCAGCCGATACTTGAGTTCTTTCAGATGCTGGGTTTGTTTGAGCGGATCATAGACGGTGTCAAGATTTGCTCGCGTGCAGTTTGTAAAGATCAGCGAGCCCAGCATTAAACTTAAAACAATTAGTATAAATTTCGCCATCACCTAGCTCTCCCAACAAATCTCTATTTAAATAAAGCTGATTAATCCATACCCTGCAAGGCTGTTTAAACCTGAGCAAATCTCTGATAAGTTTGTTTTTGATTCACTGGGCCTGCATCTGTGAGATAACCCAACGCTCAGCTTGCTTCACAAGGGTGTAAGTCGCCCGATAAGTGCTGGTTTTAAGTCCATCCACTGAGTTATCTTTGGTTTCGCTGATTTCGACGACAACCTGAGTTTCAGTGGGGCTCATTTCTTTTTGATTGAGAATATTAAGCGACAGCAGTTGAATATCGCGATAACGGGCTTCATTGTCAGCCCACCATTTTAAACCCCCACGGGTTTCTTCAAGGGCAGAGCCCGTCAAAATCTCGGTTAAACGCGAATCGTCTTCATTTAAAAAGGCTTCACGTTTAATCTGCTGCCAGGATCTCAAGGCAGATTCTAGATCGGTTGCATGTACCTCGACTTGATTATTTGGCGCTGTCAAACTTGACTGTTCAGCTTCTGTACTGAGTATTTCTGTGCTGGCCAGACTGCGGCCACAGTCACTGGCTGGGCCATTATCCAGGGTATAAAGCATTTCGCTGGAGCGATCTTTAATCAGCTCACCGTCAGGATCAACCCCTGTAATTTTGTAGCTGGTGATACAGCTGGGATCACTACCTAGGGGTTCATAAAGCACCATGCCCTTAAAATCCCCGCCCGGTAAAAAAGCTTTGGCGTTGGCCAGCGCCTGGCCTAAGCCCGTTTGACCGGTCGCTGGATTTGTAAAATCTTTCCAGTATTCACGGCCAGACGCGCGGGCTTCTGCATAAACTTGTTCTAAATCTTGGGGATAAACGCCGCCCCAGTCAACAGCATAAGTTTCAATCATGGTTTGCAGCGTGTGCATATTGGCTTTAACTGAGGAAATTTTACTGCGCTGAATACTATCCTGATTGAGCAAGGGGAAACCCGCTGCTAAGCTGCCAGAGCTTTGCCGACTGGGATTTTGCTCCAGCACAAAAACCAAACACCCTAAGCTTAAAAGGGTTACCCCAAATAAAATCAGCTTATGACGGCGGGCTGACTCAGCTGCGGCCTGCATGGCGTGATCATCTTCGCTAAAGTCAGTGTCTGTTGCAAAGCGATTCCCACATTCAGGGCAAACTGTATAGTCACGATTGTGAAGGACTTCATCACATTCAGAACAGATGCGAATTTCACGGCTTTTCATCTTAGTGCCGGGTGTTCTTTTCGAT
>CAJYHH010000245.1 GCA_913773825.1 Candidatus Sericytochromatia bacterium
CATAAAAGCCCAATTGCTGAGCATAACCAAACCCAAGCGAAAGCGCACAGGACCACATCGCCAGTTTAAACAGCTGCAGAATCCGCCCTAAACTAGAGGCTTCTAACAGCAGCAAAAGGGTAAATAACTGCAGCAAGCCATAATTAAACAGCAGACGCAGACTGCTGTCTCCAGCACTCAGGCTCATAGCAGAACGATCAACTGCCAAAAACGAGGGCAAAATAGAGACAACAAACAAAATAAACGGCAAGGCCCAATGCCAGGGAAAATCAGGCAGTTCACGTCTTCTTAGCGCACCCAGTCCAAACGCCATGAGGCCCAATAGGGCAAAAAGCTGCGGCGCTTTAAGCGTAAAGCCCGCTGACACCGAAGTCAGCACACCAGTAAATACGCCCAAGATCATCAACTGGCTACACAGCCAGGATGAGCCCAAAAGCCAGCCTAAAGCCCCCATCCCGCTCAGGGCCAACACAGCCCAACTCAAGGGCGGATAAACCACTTGCAGTATCAGGGCAATCAGTAATAATCCTGACACCCCAATCCAGCCAGGAACCAGAGGAATACTCAGACTTGCACGCATCACAGCAGGATAACATGGGATGAGCGAGTCACTTGGCGACTAGCTGGTTACTAGTGCTTTGTCGCTTTTAGAGCCCTCACCGCCCAAAGCCTCTTCTCCTACACCCACTACTCCTTAAATAAACTGATCAATTGCCGCTAAAATGTTTGCGGCTTCTTGGGCGGCCCGACCGTAATAAGGGGCAAATAAGCGATCGCGCAAACGATTGAGTCGGGTATTATCGACCTGGTAAGTTTCACCTTCGATCAGACGAATCAGCACATCTGGATTATCGCCAGGGTCAACACTGGGGTAGTGGTTGCGCATCACCACGTCTGATGAGCCCATGCCGGTAAATTCATGTTCAAACGCATTGGGTAAATCCAGCAGAATCAGTCTCTGGTCACAATACAGAGAGCCAAAAGACGTTCCGCCATAGTCGGCTAGTACACAGTCAGCGATAAAATAAAGCAGCATTTCATCAAAGGGCTCACTGATCAGCGACTGAATTTTGAGCTTGCGTAAAGCCTGAATCCGTTCAGGCTCTTCAAGCAGAGTAAAGTCATGGGGTTTGACAATGATGTTATAGCGATCAGCTAATTTACCGATCGTTTCGGCATACGCATCAATTGAACAGAGATCGCCAAAAGTGGGTAACCAGACCACAACGGGTCGATAGCGATCGCAGTTCAGATCATCTAAAAGCTTTTCGCGGTCCACTTCTAAATGCTGAAACCAGCCATCAAAACGTGGCCAGCCCACCTGAAAAAAGCGGGTGCGGCTGCAAAAGTTTAAACGCTGTTCCTGATAACGCCCAAAGCAGAGCATCAGATCATAGAGGCGATTATAATTGCCAAGCTGAAGCCGGTCATAACCCAGCTCCGAAAAGAAGCGAATATGACGTGTAGCCAGATCCTGCATCAGCTTGTAATCATTTAAAAATAAATGATCGCTGATCAGATATTTGTACATTGTTTTAGCGGCTAACAGATCAGAGATATAGGCGTAGCGATATTCACGGGCCTCCATCATCTCTAACAAGACGGGCGGGGGATCATCTGGCAAAACGATATCAAAACTGTCCTGAGGCAGCAAATCCAACACGGGCCGGTAATGGTAGTACACATCCGGAATGTGGAACAAAAAAGCAAGTTTAGGTATAACCAGCCGGCTCATAATCGTGTGGGGTTTAAGCGTTCCGCATTCATCTGACCATCTTAACAGAGCTGTTAGTCGCATGGCATCTTTTCGTGATGAGAGTCTGGCAGGAATCAGACTTTCTGAATCGAGGTCTGGGGCTAAGCAAACAAATGATTTAGATAAAACATTCTTGATAGTCATCAACTATCATAAATATTGATAAAAACCATAAAAACCTGATGACAAAAGGCTTGAAGCCGCTTTAAAGCCTTTTTTAAAATAAACCTTATCATCGCTAAAAGACCCTGAAAGGAAACCAACATGGACGCCACGGTCATCAACGCGCTGCTTTTAACCACACTGGCGGGTTTAAGCACGGGTATCGGCAGTCTGGCAGCCTTTTGGGACGCAGCCGCTCATGAACGCACCCTCACAAGGGTGCTGTCGTTTTCAGCCGGTATGATGCTCAGCGTTTCATGCTGGGAACTCTTACCCTTTGCCTGGGAAAATATTGCATCAGCGTCCGGCAGCACCCTGCTGAATATTGTGAGCTGGTTTGGCATCGGCATCTTGCTGATGTGGGGGCTGCATCACGCTTTTCCTGAACCTGATGCCAGTGAAGTCAGCCAAAACAATCCGCTGTTAAGAATGGGTATGTTTAGCGCTTTGGCTGACTTCACTGGCATCAGGTTCAGGAAAAGCGTGATGCAG
>CAJYHH010000246.1 GCA_913773825.1 Candidatus Sericytochromatia bacterium
GGCGGCTCAAAATGCTTTAAGCCCCACGATCAGAATCGGTGAGCAGCTTATTGATACGTATTTAGACCACGGCGGCAATCGCGAACAAGCCTTAGCCAAAGCTCATGAACGCCTCAAACAAGTCAGATTAGAGCCCGAGCGTGTCTTAGCCGCCTACCCGCATCAGCTGTCAGGCGGCATGCGCCAGCGCGTAATGATAGCCTTAGCAATGATGCTAGAGCCCGAGCTGATTCTGCTCGATGAGCCGACAACGGCTCTTGACGTGATTACCCAGCACTACATCTTTGATATCTTAATTGAGATGCACCGCAGCCAGGGCATGACGATGATTCTGATTACCCATGACTTAAGCGCAGCCCGCGATTTAGCAGATACGGTTGTGGTGATGTACGGCGGCCAGATTATGGAAAAAGCCCCAGCTTCAAGCTTTTTTAAACAGCCTCTGCATCCCTATAGCGAAGGGCTCTTAAATGCCCAGCCCACCCTTGAAGCCGGGGGCGCTGTGCGCAAAGCGATTGGCGGGCATCCGCCAGATTTAGGCGCTAAACCTGATGGCTGTATTTTTCATCCTCGCTGCCCTTATGTACAGCCAGACTGTAAAGTCAAACGTCCGCCAATGCTGGATTTAGGCCAGGGTCATCAGGTCGCTTGCCCCATTCGTCCCGCTCAGCTTGGCCTGACAACTGAGATTCAGTGGGAGCCAGCCCGATGAAGATAGAAAACACAAACGCTCCAATTGTTGAACTCAAAGACGTTGAAATGATTTTTGATGTCCCCGGTGGCAAATTACAAGCTGGTCGCAACTTAAATTTATCTTTGGCAGCCGGTGAAATGGTTGCAGTGATTGGCGAATCGGGCTGCGGCAAATCCACCCTGGGCAAATTAGTCTTAGGGGTTCAGGGCCCCAGTGCAGGCACGATTCATTTTTCTGGCCAGAATATCTGGTCCCAGGGCTTTAAATGGACACCCGAACTGCGTTTAGGCGTGCAGGTCATTCACCAGGACCCGTTTTCATCCCTTAACCCTGTACGCACGGCTTATCAGACTCTGGAGCCGATTTTACGTCATCATAAGCTGACGCCCAATCGCAAAGCCTCTCGGGCCAAAGTCTTAGAAGTGCTGACCCAAGTGGGCTTAACGCCACCTGAGTACTTTATCGATAAATACCCCTTTCAGCTCAGCGGCGGTCAGAAACAGCGCGTCAGCATTGCCCGCTCCACCCTGCTGAAACCCAAGCTGATTATTGCGGATGAACCGGTCAGCGCCGTGGATAGCTCACTTAGATTAGTCATTCTGGATCTGATGAAAAGCTATAACCAGAATCAGGGCACAGCCTTTTTGTATATTACCCATGACCTAGCTACCGCCAATTATTTTGCTCCCCAGGGTAAATTAATTGTCATGTACCTAGGCCGAATGGTTGAAACCGGACAAATCTCCAGCTGTATCAACGAACCGGCTCACCCTTATCTGCAAGCTTTATTAGCTGCCATTCCAGGCTCTGCAACTCATCAGCCCGGCGGTGAGTTGCCTTTACGCACACTCGATATGCCAAGCCCGTTAAATCCACCCTCAGGCTGTGTCTTTCATCCCCGCTGCCCCCACGCAGATACGCGCTGCGAGCATGAAGTGCCAGAACTACGGCCTTTAGCGAATCAGCCAGAACACAGCGTGGCCTGTCATTATGGCGAACGATTACAGATCAAAAGTCGCGCTTAAGTTAAGAGACTTAGTGCAAATAGCCCTTTTGTTTTTCAACGCTTAAAACCAAGGCGACTAAACGCTGCTCCCGCGCGCTGAGCATGTTGTCACGATAATTCGACTTGGGATGATACCAGGGCCAGGTCTCAAAATAAGCCTGAAGCCGTCGATCACTAAAACGCCGTCCATGGCGAGCATAAACTCGATTGCGAATCACGCTCAGCTCCCAGGCTGATAAAACATTTAGCTCATTGGCTGTTTCAAAATCCTGAATCGGAATTAATTGTTCAGCAATTGTCCTCGGCATACCCGCTTCTATACCGTTGCTGACAATCATCGCCCCACCGCCGCCGGTAATATGTTTCCAGTTTTTGCCCTGACGGCGCAGCACACTCATGCCACCGGCTTCTTTACCAGACCAGGAAACCCAAGCCCAGTCACCGATTAGCCGCACCGCATCCAGCTTACATTCAGCCCCAATTTTGCCAAATAAGCTCGGGCTACAAATCAATGACTTAAGTGCAGGCTGGACCTGGCGAGCCAATGTTTGATTGCCGCTATATTCAATTGCAGACAATTCAGCCAAGGCAGGCGCCATCAAAAGACTTGTCATCAACAGCCCGTAGGTCATGAACTTAAACATTGAGGCCCTGCCTTTATCCGTTTTATCAAACTATCTGTCAAAGTCAATTGACTGAAGCATAGCTAATAAACGGATTTTCAGCAAGAAAATCTCATTCAGAGTCAATTTCATAAATTTTACCCCAATTAAACGCCATCTGAGTTTAAGAATTTTATTGACTACGACTTTGACTACGATGCAAAGGTTTAACTGATTTAGGGTCACTTAACTGAGTCTCGCCTCGTTTCGGATCAAAAAAACGTCGGATCAACTCGATTAAACTCCAGCCAAACAAGGCCGTAAACAGCACAAGCACCACGACACTGCCTGAGCTTAATTCACGATTTGCAAAGATTAGCGGGTAAAGAGCAGGTAAACCGTGAAGCAGCCCAAGTCCAGGCATATACCAGCGATCCTTATTGAAAGCGGTCACACGACTTATGCCTTGTAAAAACAAACCCCAGCCAAATGCAGTGCCCAACCCACAAGGGAAAAACAGAAAAAAGATCACAAAGGCCACTTGTTGAATTGGCAGACTACGGTCCATCACGCTTTCAGCTGGATTCTGAGGATCAACAAAAACCTTCAGCTGATTAGACTGAATCTCTGAAATCTGGCGTGAGCGCCGAACCCCGCTAAAATTATCTGCACCCATGCTAAAATCTGGCCGGTCACCCTGATAAGTCTGGCCATTAAACTGATAACGATACTGAATAATCAAACGGGATTGAGTACTTTTGCCACTGCGAACATGTTTTAAATCCCAGCTCATCACCTGAGCTGGCACTTGTTGCCAATTAGCCGTTGTGGCGTGTAAGTAATAAGTCCGACCTAAAAAGGCAATCATGGCAAGGGCTGCCAGACTAAAGACCGTAATAAAGAGTCCTGAGAGCAGGCTCTGAGCTTTATTTGACACAGTTGTTTACAATTTTATCCACGTTTAACCGGGGCTGTTTTCACGGAAGTAGTCGTTGATATACCCTGACTGGCGATTGCCGCGTACAACCTGAGTCAGATGCTGAGAGGCAACATCTTTGCCAATTTCAGCACAATAGGCGTCTAATTCAGCTTTATTAACACAGGCG
>CAJYHH010000247.1 GCA_913773825.1 Candidatus Sericytochromatia bacterium
GGCACTATGGCTTTGAAATGGGCCAGACTTTGTCACGGCCGTTTCATCTGTCAGAAACCAAACGGACTCTGTTAGTCTCTGACACGGGCCATAATCGAGTGCTTGAGCTTTCAAAAGCCGACAAAGAAGTGATTGTCGAGTTTACAGGTCCTGCTGATTCACCTTTGTCTGGGCCACGCAGCGCCCATCGTCTGAGCATGGGGCGCACGCTGATTGCCGATCAGCGTAAAAAGCGTCTGGTGGAACTGAACTCTAAAGGTGAAATCAGCTGGGAGTTTAACAAAAGTGGTCAGATTTCTTCACCTCAATACGCTGAAGAACTTGAAAGTGGCAATATTCTTTTTGTGGATTCAATGCTGAACAGTATTCGTGAAATTGACCGTAACGGTAATCTGGTCTGGTCTTATGGCAGCCGCATTAAAGGCAATGGCCCAGGTCAGTTATTTGCGCCAGAATTTGCCACCCGTCTGCCAGATGGTCATACGCTCATTGCTGATACACGCAATAATCGTGTGATTGAAGTGAGTATGGAAGGTCGTGAGCTCTGGATCTATACGGGTGATATCCGTTCACGTCGCAAGCTGATGAACCCTGTGCGCTGTGAGCGTTTAGATAACGGCAATACCCTAATCACTTATAATAATCATCGCGAGATGATTGAAGTGACGTCGGCTTCTGAAACAGTCTGGTATTTTAAGATGGGCAATGACGTCTTTTTGCCGCCTGTACACGGAGATGGTCGCGCGATGAAACAATTGGTTGAAAAGCTCACGCCTTATTACAACCCGATTGAAAAACGTCTGGTGCGCTCAGCTGAAGCCAAAGCGATGTGGGGTATGGAAGCCCATATTACGCTGATGGATAATTCTCAGATGAAGTCGGTTCGGGCCTCACTGGTCCTGATGACACTTGAGCGCTCAGGTACAGTAGTAAAAACATTTCCGTCACCAGAAGAGTTATTGGCTGACAAATTTGGTAAATACCTGATTGTAGCCATGATTCTGGACCCAGGTACTTCACCTGAGGCTGTATTAGACGATTTACGCAGTATTGCAGAAGTTGATGATGCGAAGTTAGAGCGAATTGAGCTGGAAGATGCCCAGCCAGTGGTTGCCGCAACAGTCTAAGCAAACATCGCTCTAAAAGCTGGATTTCTCTGTGATAACCCGTGTCAGGACTGGATAATCAGGTCTGACACGGGTATGTCGTTTAAGCTGAGAGCTTAAATGGTTGATGATTAGACCGGTTGTAGTACGCGGGAGCCCTTAAAGCCATAAAACGCAATGTAGAGGTAACAGAGCGCTGGCAGTAATAAAGCTGTGTGAATGCCAACCGCATCGGAGAGGGCTCCTTGGGCCAGGGGAATAATGGCTCCGCCGACAATTCCCATCATGAGCAAGCTGGAGCCCTGACTGGTTAGATGGCCCAGATCTTTTATGCCCAAAGTGACAATAGTGGGGAACATAATAGAATTAAACAGACCCACAGCTAACAAAGACCACATGGCCAGATTGCCTTCTGAGAAAAAAGTCAGGAGCACTAAACTACTGGCAAGCAAAGCACAGAATCCCAGAACTTTGCCGGCGTCTAATTTTTGCATCAGCGCTGAGCCAATAAAGCGTCCCACCATGGCACCACCCCAAT
>CAJYHH010000248.1 GCA_913773825.1 Candidatus Sericytochromatia bacterium
TGATCCTGAATATGATGAAATGAAAGCCCAAACGCCCGCTGGACTACTCGATCTGCTTAAAATTCCGGGTCTTGGCGCAAAAAAGTCAAAGCAATTTACGCCAGCCTTGGCATCAGTACATTAGGTGAGCTGGAATATGCCTGTCACGAAAACCGTCTGGCGGGAATGAAAGGCTTTGGCGAAAAATCTCAGGCCAATGTGCTAAAAGGAATTGAATTTCTCAAGCAGCGCCAGGGTCTACACCTTTATCCCTTTGCAGCAGATAAAGCAAAAGCGTTCTTAGAGGCTATTAAAGCCCTTAACGGCATTAAACAAGCAGAAATTGCCGGTAGCCTGCGGCGGCGACATGAAATTATTCGCGATCTTCATCTTGTCGCCAGCTGTGACACTGACCAGCGCAGAACGCTCATGAGCGAGATTGCCGTGCTGCCCATGATTGCCGAAGTGATCAGCAAAGGTGAACACAAAGCCCTGTTCAAACTAAAATCTGGCCTGACAGCTGAGCTTCAACTCTGTGAGCAGGAAGTTTTCCCCTATCGTTTATTAGATCTGACCAGTAGCCGTGAACATCTTACAGCGCTAAGTGCCCACGCCAAAGCTCAGGGTTTAGAGCTGACTGATTCTGGCTTATTTAAAGCGGGTGAACGGATTGTCTGCCAAGACGAAGCTGAAATTTATAAAGCAATGGGACTAAACAAAATTGCACCTGAACTCAGAGAAAATCTGGGCGAAATTGAAGCCGCTGCTCAGGGTCCTTTGCCTGAATTAGTCAGCACAAGTGATCTTAAAGGCATTTTTCATGCCCACACACTCTGGAGTGACGGAGACTGTAGCCTTGAAGAAATGGCAAATCGCTGTCGTGAATTAGGTTATCACTATCTGGGGATTAGTGAGCACAGTCAGGCCGCTGTTTATGCGCATGGTTTAGAAGTTGATCGCGTCAAAGCCCAGTGGCAAGAGATTGATGAACTGAATCAAAAGATGACTGATTTCCGGATTTTTAAAGGCATTGAAGTGGATATCTTAGGCGATGGCAGCCTGGACTATGATGATGAACTGCTTGCAGGCTTTGACTTTGTGATTGCCTCAGTCCATAGCCGCTTTAAAATGGAGCGTGAAGAAATGACCGAGCGTATTCTTAAAGCGGCTCGTCACCCCTCTGTTACGATGCTGGGCCACTTAACCGGTCGTCTGCTTTTAGCTCGCGAAGGTTACCCCTTAGACGTAGAAGCGATTATTGATGCCTGTGTCGAACACGATACTATTATCGAACTCAATGCTCACCCCAGCCGTTTAGATCTCGACTGGCGCTATGGACCTTATGCCCGCAAAAAAGGGCTTAAAATCTCGATTAATCCCGATGCCCACAGCACCCAGGGATTAGATGTGGTTGATTATGGCGTGGCTGCTGCGCGTAAAGGTGGCTTTAGTCCTGAACAAGTGATCAATACCCAGACCCTTGAAGCCGTAAGCGAGTGGCTGGCTCAACGTCATCAAAAATAATTCTGTCTAAGCATATCCCCCAGCAGGCCTCCGTTTTAACAACTGCAAACGGCGGCCTGCTGACTAACTTTAAACCTTTAGCTCGGCGGCGCGCCACCGCCACCTGGCAATAGATGAGGGGGCGGGCAATAGCCGTTAGGCTGAGCAGTGGGTGTAGGAATCGGCTGACCGTTAGGCATTTGCCCTTTGGGGGGCGGGCAAGTCCCGTCGGGATTGGCTTTGGGCCCTTGAGTGCTCCAAGTGCCGGTCGCAGGAGCTTGTGAAGACGGCTGTGAAGCGGGCTGAGGGCTGGACTGAGGGACTGAACTTGGGTTGACGGGTGCCTGATTAGGAGGATTGGGCGGTGGCGGGCACTGGCCCTGTGCATCAGGTGTTGGGGTAAAGCCCGGGCGACCGTCTGGATGCGGTGGAGCCGCAGGGCAAGTACCATCAGGCAAAGCAGGGTAATTGCCGCGCTGAGTAGTCGGCATTGACCAGTTGCGGGGATCTACCCCTGAATAACTCTGATCCTGTAAAGGATCGCTTTGACGGGCCAGAAGTTCTTTTTGCAGTTTAATCAGCTCTCTGACTTCTGCGACCAGGCTTTTAAGCTCAGAGAGAATATCCTCAAGCTGACGGATGATTTTGATCCCAAGCGCCTGATCAACAGCATGTGTCACTTCATCCAGGCTGGGTTGTAAGGCCTCTGAGTTCTGCAGGCTGGTCCCCGGTACTTCTAAATCACCATTTTTGCGGATCGCATTGGCCAGCAACACGGTTGCAGTGGTGCGTGATGAGAGATTGCGGATGGCTGTGCTGTCTAACGGCACGCTTGTGGGTAAATCCGCTAAAGCCTGAAGCAAGAGAGTTGGCAAGTTGACAGCCTGGGCTTCTATTCGCAATTTGGCGCCAGCAGGCAGATCTTTTAAAACATAGACACCTTTGTCATCCGATTGGGTTTCTGCCAATAATTCATTACTTGCCTGATTATAAACCAGCACTTTAAAACTGACCTGTTGATAGGCAAACTGCTCTTTGCTGACAGATTCGTTGACAGACAGGGTTCGCAAGCCTGCAGGAAGCAGAATTCCACTTGGTAATAAAATCCCTGATGGCAATAAAATGCCATTTTGCTCCTGGCGGACACCAGCCGGCAAGAGAATATTGCCTTTAAGATTGATTCTGGCAACTCCTTTGAGATTGAGCGCTTTTGTTCCGTTGATTGAACTGTCTAAATGAGAGGACACAGCCGGAGCATCACTCACTTGGGCCGCAGGCAGCGTACCAGTAGGTAAACTGGCACAAGATGTGGTCAGTAAGATCGCGAACAAACCCTGAACAGCTTTTTTCATACCAGCCTCTCATTCAGCCAACTCAGCTTTAAGTAGCTCAAGTTACTTGCTTTACTTATAAACAACCGCAAAAATTCAGGTGTCATAGCGAAGGCCTTTCAAAACGGCTAAACATCATGGTTAGCCTTATTGAATCAGGCCTCAATCTCGCTAAACCCCATAAATTCGATATGGCTCAAAATAGTTTGATTATTTTGAGACAAAAAATGAAAAGGGCCGCGGAAGCGGCCCAAGAGCTAGGTAGAGAAGAGAATCTATTTTTACGATTTAGAGCCAGCTCAGGAACTTGTCCCACATGCTTTGGTTCTGAGGGGCATACTGCTGCTGAGGAGCCTGACCAGGCTGTTGCTGGTACTGCTGATAGGCTTGCTGATAAGCCATATTAGGTGCAGCCATCTGGGGAGCCTGCTGGGGGTAAGCATACTGAGGCTGTTGCTGAGGAGCCATCGAAGTCTGCTGCTGGGGATACTGATTCTGATACATCGGCTGCTGATAGTTGTACTGCTGCTGGAAGCCCGGCTGAACTTGCTGGGCCATCTGCTGCTGCTGTTTTTTATCGCTGCTGTGTTTGATAGCACGGATACCTGCGCTTGCACCCAGCAGGGCCAGACCGAGGATCAGAGCGCCAATGGGGCCCGTTACGCCGATGATGCCAGCCAGAAAATAACCGCCCACAGCACCAGCTGCGCCCACCATCAGGTCGGTTTTATTAATAACAGAATAATTATCTTTTTTAGCTGCGGTTGCAGGAATAGCACCCATTGGAGCTTGCTGGAGCTTCGAACGATA
>CAJYHH010000249.1 GCA_913773825.1 Candidatus Sericytochromatia bacterium
GGAGACTTTAATTCTTATGTACCGGTACAGGCTGAAGAAAATATTTTTGCTGGAAATTCCTCTGATGAACTGTTAGATGTTCATGCTCAGACCCTACAGCCCATTCTCAAAGAATGGGATCCCCAGGCTCGTTTAGTTGAAAGCCGCGGCAATACAGCTCCGGGTAATGCTTATAATCCAAGCTTCGAATATGTTTCAATCCCGGCTCTTGGCAACGATCAGCCGATGCAAATGCGCCCTATCTGGATTTTTCGCTATGCTTCAACGCCGCTTAAAGAGACCCTGACGGTTTATGTGATGCAAAAAGAAACTCGGGTTTATCGTGTTAGCTGGAGTGAACCCAATCTGGATTTGACCCAAGTAAAAGTGTCTGTTGCCAAAGCCCGTGAGATTGCTCGTCAGGCGATTGCTGACAAACAAGAAAAACCCGGTTATCCTGTTTTTCCTGAAAGTCAGAACTATATGGGCCAAGGCTCAGAAATTCTCTACTCAATCCCTGCGGATCTAAATTGGAACGTCAATCTGGGCCAGCAAAACAAACAATTGGTTTATTACCTGAATGCCTCTTACCGAGAAGATCTGATTCGCCCTGGTGTGCCGCTTGCTGTGCCCGTCGCTCAGCCCTCAGGTACGTTTGTGATTACCCAGCTGAATGAAAGTTCATCCCCGTCGCCATCCCCCACGTCTTCTCCAAGCCCAGAAGCCAGCATCACGCCGATGCCTTATCCCGTTGTGACGCCCACGCCGACCCCAACCCCTTCTCCGCTTGGCAGCCCGCTGCCCTATCCTGAGTGTCTGCCGGAATATGCCCGTATGATTCATATTGGCGTTTCGGTCACCATTGATGCCGTCAGTGGTAAGGTTCTGAGTTTAAATCGCCCAGTTCGCTACAATAGCGGTTACGGCTACTACTCAACCGATTGCCACGCGCCCGGCACACCTGCTTATCCCACCCCGATGGCCATGCCGTCAGCTGTTCCCAGTGCTTCGTCCCTTTGAAGCCTTAAATGATGTTCTGATTTAGAGTACTGGCTCCCAGCGGTTTCTGGGAGCTTTTT
>CAJYHH010000250.1 GCA_913773825.1 Candidatus Sericytochromatia bacterium
GTATTCAGCTCGCTGGCTATCAGCCCATAACAAAGCCATCAAGCCATGAGCCATCGCCCAAAAACCTTGCGCCATGCCAAAGGCTATCCAATTAAACGGGATCATCAGAACCTGAGCAATTGAAATCATCGTCAAGTGTTCTACAATCACAACACGGCCATAATAAAGATCGCGTGGCATTATCTTTTCAGGACAAATCGCCTTACCAGTTTGAATGAGGATTTTTAAGGCCGTGGCGGGCAGGCGACGTTTAAGGGGATCTCTATTTACCAGATGACCGATTTTATGTCCAAGTAGTGCCAGTCGTTCTTTTGGTGTGAGCATTTCCCAAAAGGGTAAACCTAAAAACAAGACTCTACGATTTTGATAATCAGCGACTGATGCGTTAAACTCTGTGGTCAGGACAAGGCCTTCAATATGAGGGGCCTTTAGCAATTCTGAAACCTCATCAATTAGCTGATAGAGCTGGGGTAGTTGTTCACGGGGGATGATTGGTTGGGTTGATAATGCGGGACTGCGACCCGGCCATGTCAAATAGCCAAATCCAAACAAAGCCAAACCTACGAGAATAAAAAACCATTGTCCGGCACCGATCAAAATAAGCCAGACCCCTATTAACCAGGGCAAAGGATAAAGTAGGAGAACACTGAGTGATAAGACCATTGCTAATCCCCAGCTTTGACTGTATGTAGGGGCTTGTATCAGATTTTGTTGTTTAAGTTTGTTATAGAGCAATTTGCCGCCTCGATTACTCAAGCGGCGATAAAGAGCACTAAATAGATCTTTCGGCAAACTTTCGGGCTCTGGCTCTAAATTCCATTCACAGGCTCGACACCAATTGACAAACCCCGTTTATGGGTAAAGATCGCCACAACAGTCAGGGCAGGACAATCGGTTTTGGGTCATATATTAATCTAATCCGTTCGCTTAGCTGGTTTATTTGTCAGTTTTTCGACCAAAGGCTGTGTTTTGGCTAATAAAGTGTAGATGCCAAGTCCTTTTCATATCATCAGGACTGGCAGACAAATCTTCTGTTCATAAGCAGATCTGTGTCATTGTAAACGGCGTTGCGGCCTGTAAGACGGAGTCTTTTGACCCTTTTGGCCGTCTCATGCTCCGAAAGCAGAGGCCTGAACATTTGTTGCATGACTTTGAGGCCTTTTGCTGAAGAAAGCACATCCATCTCTTCAAGTATTTATCTGAGATGAGCCATTGATATTCCTTCTGATTTTGATTTTAGCATTAGCGTCCAGATCCGGCTCTTGAGATTTTTAGGTTTTTGAACACTCTTGAGTTTCTTCTGTGTCACAGCTTTAACTGGATTCACGCACAGGGCGCGGGTTATAGTGGAATTTATAGGTTTTCGACACAGGAGTAGGCTTATGAAGCGACTGTTTGGGATGGGGCTTGTTGCGGGATTAATCGCTTTGAACTTGAATGCTTGTGTAACCTATGGTTATCCTGGCAGTGGCGTGCTGAGAACCGAAATTCGCGATGTTCAGCCCTTTACCGTCCTAGGGGTACATGACTATGTTGAATTTAGCTTTACTGAAAGCAAACAACGCACGCGCCACGACGTCAAAATTACAACGGATGACAATCTATCTCGCTTTGTGACGACTCAAGTCAGCAATGGCCGTCTGGATATTCGGGTTCAGCAAACCATTGCGCCTCGTCAGCTCAAAGTTGAGATCCTCGGCCCACCGCTGCAGGGCTTTATCGCCACCACCCGTGCACGTGGCACGGTGGATAAACTGAGCAATGTTTCGCGTATCAGTTTTGACCTGAACACAGGTGGACAAATTACGGTTGGCAATCTTGAAGCAGATACGGTGAATGTTAACCTGGGCAGTGGGGCTGCTCTAACGCTTTCAGGTGGCTCAACCAGTTCGCTGATTACTAACCTTAGCGGCATTTCGCGTCTAACCGCTGAAAATCTGCGCAGTGGTCGTGTGGATGCAACTTTAACGGGTTCTTCAAATGCTCAAGTCAACGTGCAGACGCGGATTAATGCTAATCTGACCGATAATTCCAGCCTGCTTTATCGCGGCAGTCCCCAAATTAATCAGCAGGTGCTGACAGGCAACTCTCGTCTATTACCGCTGGGACAATAGAGGAAATTATTTTTTCAGAGGTCCGATAATGAAACGCACTTTTCTGTTCATCATGTTTCTGAGTGCCTGCTCAAGCCCTGCCAGCCCTGGTATTCCGCCTTCTGGCTCTTCCAGCACGTCAAGTCCTGTTTCTTCAGTTAATCCTTCTGCAGCGCCTTCGGCCAGTCCCTTGCCTGCCACTCAAAAAATTCTGCAGGTGCATCCACAACAAAAAGCCTGCACAGGTGTCGCGCCAATGGCCTGCCTGCAGGTGCGGGAACCAGGTCAAACAGAATGGACGCTTTTTTATAGCCAGATTCAGGGTTTTACTTTTGAAGCCGGTTATCAGACAGAGCTCTTGGTCGAGGTTGAAACACTGTCTAATCCACCCACAGACGGCTCTTCGCTGGTTTATAAACGGGTGAGTGTTTTGTCTAAAACCCGATCTACAGAACCTTGATGTGATTCTCAGGCCATGAAAAAATCTTTCCTGACGCTGGTTACTTTCTTTGCTTTACCGTGTGGGTTTGCCTTGCCCAGTCTGGCTCAGGGCGTAAACCCCAATAACCGGCCTTTGTTTGACAATCGGCCAACGCCGCCACTTCAGACTAATCAGGTTCGATTAGAGCCAGGCAGCTGTTCTGAACTTGGCGACATGTCTGCAGAACTGGCCTGTTTGAAAACACGCATTCAGCGTCAGGAAAAAAATCTGTTGCCAGATGTTCTGGCTTTTTTAAGTCGGGGCCCTCAGTTAGCCCAGCCCCCCTTAGTCTGGCTGCCGGTGTTTAACCAGCCTGCTTTGCTTAAACAACTGGTGCCCGAGCTCAAAAACCTAAGTAATCCGATGCTGCGTCAGCATTTGCTGCTGCTGTTTCAATACGTTTTAATTTCTTATCCTAAACAACTCGACGCAGTCACCCGCCAGGCCTTGTTTGAACAACTTAAACCCTATCTTGAACATGCCCATTTGCCGACTCGCCTACAGACTTTAGATATTTTGCTGATGCATAGCCCTGCTCAAACCTTGCCACGCCTCAAACAGATGTTAAATGGCCCTTCTGCCTCAGAGCGAGCCTTAGCGTTGTTACATCTGCAGCGTCTGGCTACTTACCCCAGTCTCAAAGCTCAGTTGCCGTCTGTGCCGGCTCAGACTTTTTTAGCCTGGACGCAACAAGCTGATCTGCCCTTAACCGAGCTCAAAACCTGGACTTTTCATCCCTTGTTACGCAGTGGCGCTCAAGCCCCTCAGAGTCTTCATGCCTTTTTAGGCCAATGGCTGGAAGCCAATCCCGTTGATACGGTTAAGCTGGCTGAAAACTCCCTTTTGCTGCTGCTTAAACATCCCCAACCCGAACTGCGTCGCTATGCCCTTAAACGGCTGGCTCTAACCGGTAACCCTGCTTTTGCCCCTCGTCTCGAAGCAGCCTTTGATGATTCGGATCCCAGCGTTCGTCTGCGGGCTCAAGAAGCTCTGACCCAGCTCCAGCGCTTAGCGCCTGTGCAACTGCTGGAATCCCTCAAAGACCCCAATCGTCTGCCGCCCGATACCACTGAGCGGATTCGTACGGTGATGCAGGATCCTGATTTGCGCTTACGCCTGATTGATGCGGCATTTGTTCATCTGCTGCGTCAGCCCGCCATGCTCGAAGAGCTATTTAATCTGTTTGAGACCAGCGCCGACCCGGCGCTGCTGTTTAAATCGCTGCATTTTTTGCGCCGGGGCCCTGTCAATTGGCCGCTGAGCCGCCTGAACTCTTTGCTGGATCCCAGTCAGGACGTCCGCATCCGGGCTGCAGCCGTTGCAACAGCCCTGCAGCGTCCTTATACTCAGGAAGTGATCGAGTTTTTACGTCCCTTGTTGTTTGACCCCCAGACCGAACTGCAGTTGGAGATGCTTAACTATTTTTTCAAAACCCGCTCACAGTCTGATGCGCGGGGCCTGATGGAATTGTTGATGAGTCGCAGTGATTTACCCATTGACCGTCGCCAGTTGTCATTTGATGGAGCTGTTGGCAGTGAGACGCTTTCAGGCTATATTAGCCGTCGCTTATCTGACTGGATCAAACTGGCTGATCCCCAAGCCACTAGCTTACATGAATGGCTGGCCTGGATACGCAGCCCTGCTCTACCCCTGACCTGGAAGCGTGAAATCCTGCGCTATGTCAGTCGTGAAGGCCGCCAAGCTTCGCTATTACCTTTGTTACGCCAGCTGATGCAAAATCCTGAACTTGCAGTAGACGCTGAGTTTGCGCTAAATGCAGTGGAAGCCCGCGTCGATAGCACGGGCTGGTAAGCACAACTAGGCGTTTTCGCTGTATTCAAACATCCAGTGAGTGCCAAATTTGTCGGTGAGTCTGCCAAACAGACCACCCCAAAAAGCACTTTGTAATTCATCTTTGGCTTTGGCATCAGTGGAAAGTTTGCTAAAGAGCTCGCGAATTTCGGCTTCGCTTTCGCAGACCAAAGTCAGGCTGACGTTATTGCCTGCGATCAGATCTGACGGGCCTTTTTCGGTGCCTGTCATTTCAGTTGCCATAATTTTAAAGCTATCGCTGACTTTGAGCATTGAATGAATAATTGAGTTTTTCATCTCTGGTGGCATCTGATCAGCCATGGGAGTATCTGCAAAGGTCATAATATTCAGCTCACCGCCAAAAATTTCTTTGTAGAAGTTCATCGCTTCACGACAGGTGCCTGGCAGGCTCAGATAGGGATTAAGAGTGGCCATAGAATTGCCTCACTGTTTATCTTTGTTTGTTGTATACTTATGTATTATATCTGTTTGCTTGCAAAAAGAAAGTGAAAATGAATTAAAAAAATCAAGCGCAATAAAAGCTACTGTTTTATTGCGCTTGATTAACTTCTGAGTCTTATTTAGGAATGGGTTCAGCTATTGCTCAGAGTCAGATCTCCACCCTTATCCTGAATACGTCCGCCGTTTTTATCTAGACCATAGATGTAATAGCGGATAATGGGGCCATCAGAAATAACCGGAACATAGATAACCTGACCTTTTTGGAGTGGGTTAGGCTGATCAGTTGGTGGCAGGTTATTGGAATAAGAAAGGTGTGCTCCACTTTTGGCGGTAAAAGGGTTAGTAAACTCTTTCCAATATTCTCGACCTGGACGTGTGCCTTCGTATTTGAGGGCCGTGAGATTTGGGGCGTATACTCCGCCCCAATCTACTGCGTAAGTTTCGACAACCGTTTGTAACGTATGCATATTGGCTTTAACGCTTGAGAGTTTGCTGCGTCCATCGTACGGTCTATGTTGTATGGCTGTGTTCAGCAGAATAAAAATTATAAAACAGCCAATGCCTGCGCCAACTAGATTGATGCTTTGCTGCCAGAAAGGTAATTGATACTCGTGATTCACGACCCGAGTGCCAGTGAGCCAGTCCTGGGGCTGACGATTCGTTTTGAGTAGATAAAGGCAAGCTGTTACGACAAACCAGATCAGGCTAGGTGGAATCAGGACTGACCAAGACATTTGTTTATAAACGTCTGGATAGAGATAGTGTTGAGAGATGATGCTTAGATAATAGACGCAGAAAAGCATTAAGCCTTTAATCAGATTACGAAATAGGACCTGGAATATACGTCTTGGCCAGACACCTGAAATCTCAAGTCTTAGCCCGGCAGCAAATTTGCCGAGTGTGCGATTATGATAAGATTCAAACCCTGACCAAATCAGAATCGTGAGGCCAAATGTAAAATAAAGAGAATCTTGGTTAAGCGGTAAATTAAAAAAAACAGCTAATGTTATCAAGCCGAATGTTAGACAACAGATAAGCATTAAATCAATTCCTGTTGCTAAAAGCCTGATCAAAGCTTGACCAAAGTATTCGAGACTATCTTTCATGTTTATCTATTCCCGAAAAGTAAAAAAGATAAACCTTTAATCAGAGTAATTCTTTTCCTGCTTCTCCCATGGGAAAAATATTCAATCAAAATTTAGACTGAAAGCTTATAGAGCATCTCGAATTGCCGCTGAGCCAAGCTGCGGGGAGCATGGCGGATTGCAAAGTTACGGGCTTTGCGGGCTAGTGGGTTACGCAGGTTGACGAGCTGGTTGATTTGCCAGGAGGCTTTGACTACTGAGGTTGCTTTGGGGATGCGGCACTGTTCGTAGCGTTTGAGAGCGGCATGTAATTCAGGATGAGTTGCCAGACTATTGGCTAAAGCTAATGCGCTTTCCATAGCCTGATTGGCGCCCTGGCCCAGGTTAGGGGTTGTGGCATGGGCTGCATCGCCCAGTAGAATCACGCGACCCTGACCGTAAGTTTTGAGTGGTGGCAAATCCCAGAGGTCTGAGCGAATGAGCTGTTCAGCTGGCGTGGCTTCGATTAAATCCTGAACAACGCTTGGAAAGCTCTGAAGTTTTTCAAGCAAAGCCTGTTTTTCAGCGTCTGTATCTCTGCTTTGGCCAGACGGTGAAAGGTTGGTGACATAGAAATAGACAGTTTCAGGGCTGACGTGGGAAAAGCCTGCTCGTAGGCCTGGAGCATCAGCCCAGATTTCAGCTGCTTTGTGCTTCCAGTCGCCTTCTAGTTTGATGGGGCTGAGTCCACGCCAGCAGGTCTGGCCAGAATAACGCAGAGGGATGGTGCCAAAGAGTTGGTGGCGCACCACTGAATGAATCCCATCAGCGCCGACCAATAAATCAGCCTGGGCTTGAACCCCGTTATTAAAAAAAGCCGTGACACTCTCGCTATTGTTGCTGTAACGCGCCAGTCGGTGGCCAAGATGCAGAGTGCCAGGTTTAAGCGCTTGCTCAAGGATTTGATGTAGCTCTGAGCGCTTAATCGCCAGAGTGCGGTTACGGGGATAGCGGTCTTGAAAGGCTTTGGCATTAATGCGGCTTAACACTTGACCTGAAGTCGTCATAATAAAGGCCTCGTCAGTCTCAAAGCCTGCAGCCACAGCCTGCTCCAGCAGAGCTGGATTAATGCGTTCAAGCACTTGTTGGCCATTCGGGGCAAGCCAGAGGCCTGCGCCTACAGGCTTGAGCTCAGGAGCAGCTTCATAAACATCCACATCATGGCCGAGCTGTTGCAGAGCAAGGGCTGCTGTCAGGCCACCAATGCCCGCTCCGCTAATCAGAATACGCATCATCGGCCTCCAAAAATAGAAAAAATAATTTTAGGTCAATCGACCTAATGCTACAATGAGCCTAACAAGAAAAAGGAATTAGGTCAAGTGACCAAAAAACAAAGCGCGTCAGCAGGTAGATCCTCTAAAGACTTGCAGAAGGGCTCTGCCAAAACGCTTAAAACCCGTGAGCTGATTCTGGAAACGGCGCTGACGCTCTTTAATGCGGAAGGGGTTGAGGCTGTCAGCACTCGTCAGATTGCGACCGCTGCGGGGATCAGTCAGGGCAATCTCTGTTATCACTATCCTGCTCGGGAGCAGATTGTAGAGACTCTTTATCAGCAGCTCTGGAAGGTCTTTGATGAAATGCTTTCAGCTGGGCCTAAAGGCCCTCCAGACCTGCTGACTCAGCCCCTTGCGACCTGGTTGATTTGCCGGGCACAGTATCGCTATCGCTTTTTGATGCTGGACTTTGTGGGGATTATGCGCCGTCATCCTGCTATTCGTCAGCATTTTCGGGCGATGGTGCCCCATCGTCAGGCGCAGTTTAAGACTATTTTTGCTGCTTACGCTAAACAGGGCTGGATGTTGCCTGAGCCTGAATCAGGCGTGTATCAGCGGCTGGTGATGCAGTGTTATATTCTGGGTGATTTTTGGCTGGCAGAAGCGGCCATTTTATTTGAAGGCAGCGAAGACGAGATGCTGCTTCATTACACCCAGTTGCTCTGTGGGATGTTCTGGCCTTATTTGACTGCTACAGGACGTGCCCGATTAAATCAGGGTCTGGATGAATTACCCACTAAAATTGCAGATTTACAGGCTACAGAAAAATAGTCGAAATTTGGCTGTCGGGCCTTGCCCTGATTGGGTTTGAGGCTAGAGTGTATGCCTTGCGATCTGTTTTTGTTTGTGATACAGCTGTATAAGCATGACTAAAAAACGTACGCCAGCTCCCCAGCTTCCCCGCTTTCAAGCTGCTCAGGCTTCCGAAGGTCTGAACCGCCAGGCCTTTCTGATTGAATTTACTCCAGAAACTCTGCGCATGTTGCGTTTACACCGTGGCTATACGCAGGCGCAGCTTGCCCGTATTGCCTGTATTTCAGCTGATTATCTCTCTGAAATTGAGCGGGGTCGCAGTCAGCCAACTTTAGAGCTGATTGGGCGCCTGGGCACTGCCTTACAGGCTGTTTTTTTTAAGTGAGGACTCGGGGTATATCCCGAATTTTTTCGGCCTGACACGGGATTGTATATTTGGATTTTAAATTGATAATTTGGAATTTAACTGTAAAAAACCAAAAAAATGAGCAAAAGCCGATTGATGAATACAGCTAGCATTTGTTATAACAGGATTGAAAAGGAAAAGTGGCCCTACGCCTGGGTTGTGGCCATCTCTTAGAATAAACTAGCGTCTTGATTATCAAGCTCATATTAGGGGCACGGCTTAGGACTGCTTTTCCTTTTGTATGTTTTTTTGCTGAACATCTTAAGGAGCGTGTGTGTATGAAGCCCCAAGAAAATCTGTTTGTGGTTCCGATTCAAAATCAAGCAAGTGGCTTTGCTTCACCAGCTGAAAGTGAACGAGAACCTTGTCTGGATCTGGGTAAACAGTTGATTGCTCATCCTGCTGCGACTTTTTTATTGCGAGCAGGTACAGACTGGCGAGAGTTTGGGATCTGTAAAGGTGATTTATTAGTTGTGGATCGTGCCTGGGAGCCCTATGCAGGCTTATTAGCAATGGGGATTCGTGAAGGGAGCTTTTGTCTGGGGCGTTTACAGCGCTCGGCCTGGGGCTGGCGTCTGGGGCAGCAGGCTGAACCTGATGATGAAATCTGGGGGGTGGTCTGCCATGTTATTCGACGCCTGGTCTGAAGCTGTGCCTGGATTTCAACCTGGTTTAGACTTAGAAAGCCTGGCGCATCGTGAGCGTCTGGCGCTGGTCGACTGTAATCAGTTTTATGTTTCTTGTGAGCGTCTATTTCGACCTGAATTGCGACGAGTGCCAGTTGTGGTGCTCTCTAATAACGACGGCTGTGTGATTGCCCGTTCGCTTGAAGCACGTGAAATGGGAATTGAAATGGGCGTGCCGTGGTTTCAAGTCCGTGCCCGTTATGGTGTACATGCCCCGATTGCTTTTTCATCTAATTACACGCTTTATGAGGCTTTGTCTGAGCGCGTGATGGCGAGTTTACGCAGTTTTGGCCATGGTCTGGAAGTTTATTCAATTGATGAAGCCTTTGTGCAATTGCCCTCTGAACAGCCCTGGGAAATTCAGGCAGAAGCTTTATCTACACGGGTTGAGCGCTGGACGGGCATACCTGTGGGAGTTGGCATCGGCAGCACTAAAAGTCTGGCAAAAGTGGCTTCCTGGCTGGCTAAACGGCGTTATAAACGGCCTTGGTATGCTCTGCAAGATATGGCTGAATTAGCAGAGGTTCCGGTGGATGCACTCTGGGGAATTGGCCCCCGACACGCGATACGGCTGCGTGAGCGCTCTGTTAAAAGTGCGGCTGATTTTGTTCAGCTTGATCCGGTCTGGGTGCGTAAACAAATGACTGTGCAGGGTTTACGCCTATATCTGGAGCTGCAGGGGATTGTCTGTCATCCGATGCAGGCCAACGGCAGGCGTAGACGCCAGATTCGCCACGCCCGTTCGCTGGCACGTGATGAAAGCTGTCTGCGGCGGCTTAAAACCTGGCTGGCGGGCTTTGTGGCCCAGGCTGCGGTTAAACTGCGCGGGCAGGATTGTATTGCGGGTAAGCTTGGTGTCTATCTGATTAGCAATCGCTTTCGCCAAGAAGGAGGTTATGAACAATCCCCACAGGTGTTTATTAACAGCCGACTTGAACCCGCCAGCAGCTATACACCTGATCTGCTCAAAGCCGCTCACCGTTTACTTGAGCAGCTTTACCGCCCAGGTCAGGCTTATAAAAAAATCGGCGTGCTTTTACAGGATCTGGTGCCACGTCAGGAGGCCTCTTTAAACTGGCTCTGGCCACGCCCAGAAAGCGAAAGGGTCTTGATGACAACCGTCGATGCCGTTAACAGTTCCTTAGGGCATCAGGCGCTGTTTTATGCTTGTCAGCTTGGGGCTGGACGCTACTCGCGCCAGGAGAACCGTTCTCCCCACTATCTGACGCGCTGGGATGAGTTACCTGTGATTGCTAAGCGCTGAGCCAGGACACGCTTGGGTTTAAATGCTAAACTTAAGCGTTATCTGCTAAACGTTTTAAACAACCTGAGTGCAACTTAGAATGAGGTCAGTTATGCAAAAAATCTGGATCAAAAGCACATTCAGCCTGGTTTTGCTGATCTCTGGCTGCACTCAGGGCATTACTCAGAACGTCACCATTGACAATAGCAAACAGACCGAGCTGATTAGCAAACTGGTTGATCGGATTGCGCCTTCTGCTCAGCCCGTTGCCTCTGCTTCAGCGGAGAGTTCGCTGGCAAATGCCTCAGCTTCTCCTGCTGGGAAAGCTTCAAACTGGTCAGAAACTGAGCCTGCTGGGCGTGTCTGGCAGGACGCTGAGTTTGAGATTTTTGCGACCCGGATTCCTAAGCCAGCTGACGTTACAGGCCTGACGCCTAATCAAATTGAGTTAGCGCGTAAACAATGGCTGATGCGCTATGCTGCCAACTCAGGTAAAGCTTATGAAGTGCTGAAGATGTTTTTTGACGTCAATCTGCTGAGCAGCGGCAATTGGAAGTT
>CAJYHH010000251.1 GCA_913773825.1 Candidatus Sericytochromatia bacterium
GGACCCGGTTGGTACCTTTGCGACAAATGTAATGGGGACCTTAAATCTGCTCGAAGCACTGCGTCAGACAGAGTCGGTTGAGGCAGCCCTGGTGATTACAACCGACAAATGTTATCGCAATGAAGAAACCGGACAGGCTTTTCGTGAAACTGACCCTTTAGGCGGTGATGATCCCTACTCTGCGAGTAAAGCCTGTACTGAAATTCTAACCTGGTCTTATCAGCGCTCATTCTTTGCTCAGGGTCCGGCCCTGGCAACGGCTCGGGCTGGTAATGTCATTGGCGGCGGGGACTGGTCGGCTGATCGCCTGCTGCCCGATATGGCGCGCGCGATTTTTGAAGACAAACCGCTCTTGATTCGCAATCCCCATTCTGTCAGGCCCTGGCAACATGTGCTTGAGCCGCTATATGGCTATTTGCTGCTGTTGCAGAACTTAGCTGAGCCAAGCCAGGATTTTTCAGAGGCCTGGAATTTTGGGCCTGCTCCTGAGGCTTGTATTCCGGTTCAATCACTGGTTCAAGAGTTATTGGGTGCTGACCCTCGGATTCAGTTTGGTAGCGAAGGTCCGGTCTTGCACGAAGCTCAGCTGCTGTTGCTTGATAGCAGCAAGGCGCGTGATAAGTTACAGTGGCAAACCCGACTGAGCTGGCAGCAGACTTTAAACTGGACCTGGGCCTGGTATCAGGCTTATTACACAGGGCAAAACATAAAAGCCTTTACCCTACAACAAATTGAGGATTATCAGCAATTATGCACTTGAGTTCTACGCCCTTATGCCGTTTCTGCCAATCCCCCTTGCAGGAAAAAATGGCGGATTTAGGGCTTTCACCGCTTTCAAACAGCTATGTTGCTGAGGCTGATTTACGCGCGCCTGAATCTTTTTATCCTTTATGTGCCTATGTCTGTTCAGAGTGTCTGCTCGTCCAGCTTGAGTCTTTTGAAAGCCCTGACCATATTTTTTCAGATTATCTCTATTTTTCGTCTTACTCGGCATCCTGGTTAAAACATGCCGAACAATATGCAATCGCCATGCAGGAGCGTTATCAGCTCAATTCGCATTCACAAGTGGTTGAAGTCGCCAGTAATGACGGTTATTTACTTCAGTATTTTTTACAGCAAAACATTCCTGTTTTGGGGATTGAGCCTGCGGCTAACGTGGCGGCTGTTGCTCAGGCCAAAGGGATTAACAGCTTAAATGTGTTTATGGGGCGTAAAACGGGCTTGCAGCTCAAGCAGCAAGGCCAACTGGCAGACTTAATGATTGCCAATAATGTGATGGCTCATGTGCCGGATATCAGTGATTTTATTAGCGGCCTGGGTCTGGGTTTAAAGCCCCAGGGGGTTTTAACCATTGAGTTTCCGCATTTGCTCAAACTGTTGGAGTTGAGCCAGTTTGATACGATTTATCATGAGCATTTTTCTTATTTTTCGCTCTTAAGCGCGAAACGCATCCTGGCCGCTCATGGTCTGGAGATCTTTGACGTCGAGACCCTTATTACCCATGGGGGCTCTCTACGCTTACATGTTCAACATGCCGAATCAGGCGTTCAGGCCATACAGGCTCCTGTGGCGGAATTACTTGAGCTTGAGCGTCAGGCCGGTCTGGATCAGCTGGCGGTTTATACAGGCTTTCAGCACAAGATTCAAACCATTCGCCGTCAATTTCGCAGTTTTTTAGACACCCTGACTCAACAAGGAAAAACAATTGCGGCTTACGGTGCGCCCGCTAAAGGG
>CAJYHH010000252.1 GCA_913773825.1 Candidatus Sericytochromatia bacterium
CGTTATTTATTTTCAAAGGCCCTGGCTGATTCAGCCAGGGCCTTTTGTGTTGTAAAAGTCTAAAAATAATTTTCTGGATTTCGAGTTTTTGAATTTTAAGGCCTAAACTGGGCTTTAAGCTACAGGCATGTTACTCAAAGAACTCTATGCCAATGTCCAGCAACAGCGCGATCAGCTTGATCGGCAGCGCCATCATCAAGCGGCCCAGCTGACTTTACAGGCCCGTCAGCTAATTGAACAGGCAACGGCCGAAGCCTTCCGCAATAAAGCTTTGCTTAGCGAAGCTCTAGAGCTTTTGATGACTGCGATCCAAAATCATCGCCAACATCTTGAGGCTTATCTCTGTTTGGCCTATCTCTGCTTTTTAATTGGTGACGATCAAAGCGCCTTGGCTTATCTCAAAGATGCTGAGCTGATTCAGGCTCAACATCCGATTGTTCAGAGTTTAAAAGCCGAGATTCTCAGACTGCGCTTTGTCCATCTCAATCAAGCTTCGCAGACTGAAGCGGGCTTTGAGAGCGAGGGATCTGATCCAGAAGAAGCGCTTGATGAAGATGAACTCCGGCGATTAATTCTGGATTCGATTCGCAACATTTCCGGCCAGCATCCGCCAGGTCTGGATGTCGCTCAGGTGTTAGAAACTGAGGCTTATCAGACAGCTCGTCAGTTTCAAGAGCGCTTACAGGCCCGGCATGGCTTTTTTGAGCAACAAATAAATCGCTTAGAGCGTGACTTTGACGTAATGGCTTTACGTCAGGCGCTGCGACCTTTAGAAATCTTTTTGCGCCGTTATCAGCAGCAGTTAGACCAGGCTCAGTTGCTGTTGAGCCTGCAGCGCCAGATTCAGCGAGAGCTGAAAGTGGTGAGGCAGATTTATGAGCGATTGCTGAGCCCAGCGGTTAATCCTGATGTGAGCCCTGATGTGACCCCTGATATTATCCCAGGTGTTATTCCAGGTCTTCTTCATTCAGTGGGCAGTGAAGGGTTTAAGTCTTTGGAACACAAACTCGAACAGAGTCTGGATCAGGTTGACTGGTTTGCAGATCAGCTTGATGCGCTTGATAAAGCGGGTGCTTTACCTGCGCGCCTGCTGCAGGATTATGAAGCCCTTGTTGCACTCAGCCAGGAAGTGATGGATGCCCTTGATGAACCATTTAGCCGGTAAACAGATGACACATTTTTCTAACCGACGCCCTAATTTGTCCCCGACAGGGGCTTCGCGATTGCCTGTTCAATCAGGTGTTCGCTCTGACAGTCAGTCTGCTTCCTCAAATCTGACTAATGCTTCTGCTGTTCAGCCCCAGCAAGCTGAGTCGCCAGTACCCTTACTGCGTCTCTATGGATTTTTGCAGGCTTTGGGTTTAAGAGTGAATTACAGAGAGTCTTCTCTGTCTCAGCCTTTTGAACAAGTCATTGTGGGGCTTGATCCAAGCGAGCAGGAGCCTTTACGACCAGAGTATCTGCTCCAGATCGCTTTTGCTGAAGATATTCAAGCCGGCTTACAAGGTCGTAAGCCTAACTACTCTCATGGCGCAACCTTGTTGTTTTCAATCATTCTGCCGGTTCAGATTCAAACTGAACAGTGTCTAGACGCTTATCGGCTGCTGGCTGTGCTTAATCGTATTTTGCCGATTGGTCATCTGGGTTTACATGAAGGGCTGCAGCCTGCTCAGGTCTTTATTAAATATCCGCTGGCGGCACTAAATCCTAATCTCTCAATGAATCATGTGCTCAGCGTGATTGAGCAGATTAATGCTTTTGTGCTGTTAATCAGCCCGGCTTTACAGGATTTTAGCCGCAGCAAGCAAAGTGTTGACTCAGCCCGAGAAGTGATTGAGAGCTTGCTGATTAAACAGGCGCGTGAGCTTTATGCAGCCCTACAGACGCTTCCGCACTCAGAGCAAGCGTGATGAACAAGACTCAACGAGCAGAGGTGAATAAAAGTCATGGGTAATATTCAGGCCCGCAGCAGCTATGTTTCAGCCCAGACGCTTCAGCGTCATCAGCAGGAACCTGTGGATGTTCGTTTAAAGGTCAAAGGCAGCAGTGATGCAGAGCGAAGCACTCAACTCGCTCAGCGTGAACAGGACGTTCAGGAGCGTAACAAAAGCCCCAAGACCTCTGCTGGTTTAGATACCAAATACAATAAAACCCAGATCATGAAGCTTAAAGCGCAGATTGAGCAGGTTGCTGCTCCTGATATTCAGGCCCGCAGCTATAATCAGCCCACTACCCTCAAGCGCTTTTTTACGCCCATTGCAGATAAACTAAGCGACAAAAAAACCTGGCAGGCCGTCGGAAAGGGTGTGGTGACAGGCTTAAAAGGAGTGGGTACAGGTCTGATCTATGCCAGTAATCTTGTCAGAGTCCCTTTGTCTCAGACTGTGCGCCTGATTGGGGCTGGTGTGGTTAAAACCGGTTTAGCCAAAGAAAACACTCTTTGGAAAAATCTACATTCTCAAGCTGAAGTCAGTGCCCTGACGCCTTACAAAGAAAGCAGCGCCATTTTTAAACAGGCTGAGTTGTTAGAATCCCGTGGCAAAGAGATGAAGCAAAAAATTGCCCAGCTGGATAGTGAGATGACTTCATTAAGTGCCAAACTCGATATGGGCCCTGTGGCCCTGCAGCTGGCTGAAACCCATAATGCCCGGCAGTTGGTTATTCAGCGCGCGGCTCGCCAAAATCAAGAGCCCAATCCCAGTGAATTAGCTGGCTTAGATCGTCAAATCGAAAGTCTGCAGGCCAGTCAGGATAGTTTAAACAATCAGCTCCAGACACTTAAAGCTGAGCGCAGCAACTCTCAGGATAAATTAACTGAAACCACTCAGACTGTAGGCGATTTGCGCGCGATTGCCACACGTATCCGTGCCGGTGATAGTCTTGAAAAAGCCTTGTATGTCGCTTCATTTAGCCGCGCTGCGGGTAGCTCAACTAACTTTGTAGCGCTGTCTTCAGAAGCTGCCCGTCAGGGCCATAGCCTGGATACGGTGATTGAACGGGTTCAGGTTGCCACGACCGGCAGTGGTGATCCGCTTGTCACGACCACTGCTTTAGGGGCCTTAGGGATTGCCGGTGGTGCTTTTGCAGTCGGCTCAGAAGCTTACGATATGTATAAAACAGCCAGTCGCCTTAAAGAAGGGCTTGAGCGCCGTGAGCAGGTTCACACTGTGCTGGAATTTAATAAGCTCAGTAAACCTGAACAGCTTAAAGCCTTAGACCAGGATAAAAGCCAATTGATGCTGTTGCGCAAAAATAACAAAATTGAGCGCACAAAACTAGATACTCAGATTGCTGCGCTGGATAAACAGATTGCTGGGGCTGCAACTAATCCCAAAGCGCTGGATAAGCTGCATCAGTCTCGAATGGAATTGTTTGTTAAGCAGGGTGAGCTGCACTTTAAAGAAACCCAGTTAATGCGCAGTATTGATCTAAAAGAAAAACTCTATACTCAGGGCTTATCATCAAAGTCAGGGGCGATTTTGGCCCAGATCGACAATCGTGTCGACGGTAAATTTAAAATTGCCAAAATGGTGCGTAATGTTGTGGGGATGGCTTCTGGTAGCGCTGCTGCGGCTGTGGGTTTAGCAGCGGTTGGTGCGATTACAGCTGCAGCAGCCCTGACGCCGGTTGGCTGGGCTTTAGCCGGCGCTGCTTTAGTCGGTTCAATTGGTTTTGGCGTTGCTTCGCTGGTAAAACAAGCTTCACGACAGGCTAAGGTGGATCAGACTCAGGCCAATCAGCAGCAAGTGGATCTCAAGCGTCAGGAACTGCAAAAAACCGGTCAGGATTTAGAGCAGAATCTTGAGCAGGCTCAGGTTAAACTGCAGCAGTTAACACCTGAACAGTCAGAGCCCTTAGATCGGGCTCGCACGGAACATCGTCTGATCTGTGAACAGCTGGTTCAGTTACGTGC
>CAJYHH010000253.1 GCA_913773825.1 Candidatus Sericytochromatia bacterium
GCGGCTTGGCCTTGGTTTCAATTTCGTGCTCGTCATCCATAAAGACGGGCTCTTGTACAGGTACGGATACCTGTTGGTGCTGAGGGGCTGGACGGGTTTTGGCAGAACCACGCTGACGTCCACCAGAAGCAGGAGCAGCGGGTGCAACTGGCGCAGGAGCGGCAGGGGCAGCAGGCGCTTGCTGAGTCGGAGCGGTGTTTTTTTCAACACCACCGCGATAGCGGCTGGATTTTTCTTCAGGCTGCAGGACCGGCATGCGGACCTTAATGCCATCATGGCTAAGCAAGTCAGTACGATAAAGCAGATTACGAATCCGGCCGATACCTTGACAGGTAGGACATGGCATCGTCAGCATCTCGCTCAAGCGCTGACGTTGACGACGACGGGTCATTTCAACCAGACCAAATTCAGAGAAATAGCTGATCTGGGGCTGGGCTTTGTCGTGCTGCAACGCATCGCTGAGTTTTTGCCAGACAATTTGCTGATCACGCGGATTGTCCATATCGATAAAGTCGATTACAATCACGCCACCAATATCCCGCAGCACCAGCTGACGAGCGGCTTCTTCAGCAGCTTCACAGTTTGTACGCAGAATCGTTTCGGGCTGATTATCAGTAGAAGTCATCGAAGAAGTATTAACGTCAATTGAAGTTAAGGCTTCGGTCTGCTGAATCACCAAGGTCCCGCCGCTCGGCAGCTGAACCAGTGGCTGAATTGCCTTTTCCATCTGCTGGCCAATGCCATAATTGCTCAGGATTGGCGCAGTTCCGCTATAGACCCGCAGTTTAGAACGGGCTTTTGTATCAGACCAGTTGTTAAAGTACTTCATGGCCCGATCATAAGTTCCCTGAGAGTCCACCACGATCCGGGTCACCGAAGAGGTGGCACCTTCACGCAAAATACGCTCAAGAATGTCCTGATCGCGATACAGAGTTGTTCCAGCAGACTGTTTTTCAGACGAGGCGAGAATGCTCTTCCAGCGGCTAAGCAACAGTTTGAGATCTTCACGCAGAGTTTGTTCAGACTGGCCAACGGCTTCTGGACGCAGCACGATCCCATAGCCAGAGCCACAGATCATACGGGCAATACGGGCCAGACGAGCGCGTTCACGAGCATCATAAATTCGCTTAGACAGACCGATACGACGCTCAAACGGCGTCAGGACGAGAAAACGGCCTGGCAGCTGAATAAAACCGGTCAGACAAGCGCCTTTATTACCTGTAGGCTCGCGCGTAACCTGAACCAACAGCTGCTGCTGAGGCTTTAAAAACTGACGGATTCCACTTTGCTGTTTTTTACTGGCGGGAAGGTCTGAGACATGGATAAATCCGCTTTTTTCGCGGTTGATGTCGAGGAAGGCGGCTTCAATAGCGGGAACGATAGACTCAACAGTAGCGATGATGATGTCTCCGACGTTCTGCTCCCCTTCGCTCAGGAAAAATTCCCTGACGATGCCGTTTTCAAGCACAACGGCGATCTTGTCGGCTTCACTAACTACAATTTCCCTTGACACGGTGCTAATGTTTACCTCATTTCTATCATGCATACATGGAATGGAGGAGAATATTCAATTTTCAAGGTGCATATCCGGGTAGGAGATGGCGAAACGAAACGGGGCGGGTGTTTATAAAGTTCGCCAAAGCTGCAGAATATGCTTCAACACTGGCCTTTCCATCAGGGACGGAATTTACGTGAATTTTACCCTGCGCATCCTCTGCGCTGCGGAACGCGATGCCTCAGGATTCTTGCGCAAGCTCAGCCAGGAGCTTGACCGCCAGTTTGGCGCCAGAAGTCTGAATTAAAAGTATCTTGACCTCTGCCGTCTAACCGAAACCGGCTGTATGGATTGTGGATCCCGAACATGCTGGGAGGCATCGGGGGACATACTGACCATACACAAGCCTATTTTAACACAAATGACACGCATAAGCAGAATCTCAAGCTTCATGAAAAGCAGATGACTATTAAAGTGCAAAAAATAAAAAATCCACTCACTTATAGAGTGGATTTTAGGACAATTAACTAATCAATCGACTAATTGAGTTGAATAACTCGTTAAATAACTTACTTTTTAACGGTTGAAGCAGCAGCCGAGGGGGCTGCAGAAGCCGCAGGAGCAGGGGAAGCTTTTGTATCAGTGCTATAGGAACCGTAACCCGTTCCTGTGCCATAGCCCGTTCCGTATCCAGTACCGTAACCCGTTCCTGTGCCATAGCCCGTTCCGTAGCCGGTGCCATAACCAGTCCCTGTGCCGTAGCCCGTTCCGTAGCCGGTGCCATATCCAGTTCCTGTACCGTAGCCCGTTCCATAGCCGGTGCCGTAGCCAGTCCCTGTGCCGTAGCCGGTGCCATAACCTGTTCCATAGCCGGTGCCAGGGTTGGTATAACCATAACCGCCGCCGTAGCCGGTGCCGTAACCAGTACCGTAGCCCTGGTCATAACCGGTACCTGTTCCATAGCCGGTGCCATAACCGGTACCGTAGCCAGTGCCATAACCTGTTCCGTAACCGGGGTTAAGATAAGGAGAACCATAACCAGGAAGAGTGGATTGACCACAGGCAGAAAGAGCGGAAACCAGGATAGCAGAAGCGATAAGAGCTTTAAAAACTTTTCTGAGCATGAGATTCAACCTCAATTTCAATTGTCCATAACTTTAATTTAACTTATTATTTTCATCTTGTAAAGCCTTTTTCAGCAATTACTAATTTTATTTTTGCCTTAACTCAGCCTATTCTGATCTAAAACGATCCAAATAGATAAAAATCCCCCTGAATGTGTAATACACATTCAGGGGGATCTTAAATTTAGGTTAAGACTCCCTAATTAAAGGGATTAAGGGGTTGAGAGATTAGCGTTTGGTTGTATTGGTAGTGGCCGGAGCTGCGCTAGCGGTTGTTTTAGGAGCGGTAGCAGCATTGTAGGTGCCATAGGGGGTAGAACCATAGCCAGTGCTGGTGCCATAGCCGGTTCCATAACCGGTGCTAGTGCCGTAACCCGTGCCATAACCGGTGCTGGTGCCATAGCCGGTTCCATAGCCAGTGTTGGTGCCGTAGCCAGTGCCATAAGCCGAACCGTAACCCGTGTTGGTGCCATAACCGGTGTTGGTGCCGTAGCCTGTTCCGTAGCTGGAACCATAGCTGCTGCCATAAGCAGAACCATAAGTGTTGCCGTAGGCCATATTGGGATCCATATAGCCAGTGGAGGTGCCGTAACCGGTGCTGGTGCCGTAGCCAGCGCCATAACCAGCGCCGTAGCCTGCACCCATCTGCTGGGGATACATCATATTCATGTTCTGACCGCCGCCGCAGGCAGAGAGGCCGAGGGTGATAGCGGTGCCGAGGATCAGAGCGGAAATTTTCTTAAACATTTTGAGTCTCTCCCTAAATAAATGTTGACCAAACAATTTTCTTGTTTGAGAGGGAGAACTGAGTCTCACTCTCTACGCTTCGAGGCTGCTTCAGCCTCACTCCAGTATTATCTGCAAGCTGACGAAAAACTTTCTTAAGGTAAAGTGGTACTTGAGTTAAGATATAGTTAATACGAAAAAGGCCTGTTTTTATGATTCTGATCACCGGCGCCAGCGGCTCAACCGGCAGCTATTTACTTGAAAGCTTACTCGCTGAAACCCGCATGCCGATTATCGCCTGGGTTCGTCAGCCTGAGCGCTTAAAAATCCGTTATCATCCTCGCCTGCAGATTTGGACAGGTGGTCTTGAAGCACTTGAGACTTATCAACCGGCTTTAAATCAGGTCAGTCATCTGATTCACACTGCGACTTGCTGGGGTGGCCCAGAGACCTTTCAGATCAACGTCAAACAAAGCTGGCAATTAATCAAAAACCTTAATCCCCACACCTGTCGTCAGATCCATCTTTTTTCTACCGCCAGTTTACTGGGGCCAGATCAAACGTTTATCCCTCAGTCTCTACAATGGGGCACTGACTATATCCGCAGTAAAGCCACGCTGCATCAGCGCCTGATTGCGGCCCAGCATCAAGGTCAACTCCAGATCCCTATCAGCTTGTATTATCCTACCGTTGTTTTAGGTGGGGATCCTCAACATCCCTATACCGCTGCAGCAGCAGGTCTTAAAGATCTGCCACGCTGGCTTCAATACCTGCGCTGGCTCAGCGCAGACGGTCGCTTTCATTTAAATAACGCCCGTGATATTGCCAGAATCATCACTTATCGCTTGATTAATCATCTAACGGCTGAATCGATTGTATTGGGTAATCCCGCAATTGAAATTAATGAACTGATTCAGCGCCTGCTCAACCTTTACCAAATCCCTGCTGCTCCGTTTCGAATTCCGCTTAAACCGGCTTTGCCTGCTTTGACAACAGCTTTACATCCCTTGATGAGCAATTGGGATCGCTATAGCCTGCGAGCCAGGCATCTGAGTTATAACAGCATCCATGCCGCAACTTATCAACTGCCCACAGATCTGATGACGCCAGAAGCCATGGTAAAAGCGGTTACACAGAAAAACTTAAACAGAAGCTTTGAATAAGTTCACTTAAAACAAGTTCACTTAAATAACTCACGATTTTAAATAACCAATAAAAAAGCCCCCGCAAAACGGGGGCTTTTTTATGACTTAAACTAGCTCCAGAGAGTGCTCCAGGCTGACTTAACTTTATCCATAAAGCCAGGCTTCTGAGGACCTTGTTGACCGGGAGGCCCCATATAAGTCGGCATCTGCTGGGGCATACCGGGCTGCTGGAACTGCTGCGGCTGTTGTGAAGGCAGCGGCGGCATCGGAGTTGGCGGGACCAGCATCTGAGGCGTTTGTGATTGAACCATCGGATAATTCTGAGGAACAATCGGCATCTGCTGAGTCTGGGGTGCCATCTGCATCGGCTGGGGCTGAGGCGCCTGATACTGAGGCAGATTGGTCTGTGGAACAGCCTGGGCGGATTGAGCGCGCTGAGCAATACTCTGGAAATTCGCCATTTCCTGCGGAGTCGGCTGATAACCCTGCTGAGCACGCTGCTGCAAAGCAGCGGCCCACTGCAGCTCTTGCTGGCTCGGCATCTGAGCGCCTTGCGGCTGTTGCGGCATCATCTGGGGAGCAACTGGCTGCTGGGGCATCTGAGGCTGAGCGGCTGGAGCCTGTGCCTGCTGAATACGCTGAGCCAGATTCTGGTAAGCAGCGAGTTCCTGGGGATTAGGCTGGTAGTTCTGTTTATTGACGCGTTCTTCAAGCTGCAGCGCCCACTGGATTTCTTGCTGGCTAACACCAGGCGGCAAAGACTGGGGCTGAGCAGCAGGCTGTTGGGGAGCCATTTGAGGCGCCATCTGGGCTTGTTGCGGCATCTGAGGCTGAGCAGCAGGAGCCTGAGCAGGAGCCTGCTGTTGGCCAGCAGCCAAACGTTGAGCAATGTTCTGATACTGAGACATTTCTTGAGCGTTGGGCTGATAGTTCTGTTTATTGACGCGCTCTTCGAGCTGGAGCGCCCACTGGATTTCTTGCTGGCTGACATTAGCCGGCATAGCACCCGCTTGAGTCGCTCCAGGCTGTTGCATCGGCGTACCAGGAGCCTGATTCAGCATCGCAGCCGGTGGCGGAGTCGGAGCCCCACGCAGTGAAGTGGGCACGTTCATAACCGGCTGTCCGTTCGGGCCCGCAATCGGCAGAGGCATGGTCGGTGCAGCCGGGACGCTAAAAGGTTTACCCCAGTCAGCCCAGTTACGGGCACCTGGCTGAGTTGCGGCGGCAGCAGGCTGAGATGGCGCTTGCTGAGAAGCAGCCAGACGACGGGCAATATCTTCATACTGAGCCGTTTCTTGCTGAGTCGGCTGATAGTTTTGGGTTTTAACTTTTGTTTCAAGTTCAAGGGCCCATTTAAGCTCAGCTTCAGCGGGTGCCGCCGCTACCGGAGCAGCCATTGCAGCAGGCTGCTGAGGAGCAGCTTGAGCAGCACTCAGACGACGGGCGATATCTTCGTAACGCGTGGTCTCTTGCTGAGTGGGTGAATAGTTCTGGGTTTTGACTTTATTCTCCAGATCCAGCGCCCACTGGATATCGGCCTGGGGCACAGCAGGAGCGGCAGGTGCAGCGGCAGCAGGCTGCTGAGGGGCAGACTGTGCGGCGCTTAAACGACGGGCGATATCTTCATAACGCGCAGTTTCTTGCTGAGTAGGTGAATAGTTCTGAGTTTTGACTTTATTTTCCAGCTCCAGTGCCCATTGAACATCTGCTTGAGGTACAGCAGCAGCACCAGGCTGAGCGGGAGCCTGAGCAGGGGTTTGCAGACGGCGGGCTACGTCTTCATAACGGGCCACTTCCTGAGCGCTGGGCGAATAACCGGTTTTAACGCGTTCTTCCAGCTGAACAGCCCACTGCATTTCTTCAGTTGAGACATTTGAAACAGGTGCTTGAGGGGCGCTGGGCTGAGCAGGAGCGGGTGCTCCGCTAAAAGCCTGGCGAATCTGAGCAATTTTACTGTCGATTGTTCCAGACAGTGAATCAATATCTGCAGCGTTAGACGGAGGCAAATAAGCATCACTGCCCATCGATGAAGGCGCTTGCTGAGCGGCTCCATAGGCGTTTGTCTCCACAGCGTTAGGATAACCAGCATAAGAAGGAGCAGCACCGCTGGTGCGGTTAAAAGGACTGTAAGCGCTTGATGCTCCAGCGTTTTGTGGCTGATAGCCATTGGTATATGTCATGCTCTGCGGTTACCCTTTCTCAGCCTTGGACCTATTGGGCCTGTTGAACGGTTTAAAACTCGTTCAGGGATCAATATCTGCCAACCGGTCAGACTTGTCCTCTTTATCTTTATCGGAGAGTTTGCAAAAAACATGCTAGATCCTTACAGGATCCTTAATTCAATTTTAAGCATTTTTCGCGATCACAGATCATTTTCCAGATCAGAGGTCTCTTCATATTAGTTTGAAGGCGATGTCAGATTTTGTAAATCCACCGGCCGTTCAAACTGCATACGTGTATAGACCTGTCCTTCGATTTTAAGCCGATTGGCGCGTACATCCAGCGTAACCCGTTGGCCCTTCAGAATGGAAGCCCCCCGTTGGACAGTAACATTGCCCTGCATAATAATCCGCGTCACCTGACGGGTTTTAGCGTCTAAATCAACCTGGGCCTGCTGGCAGCGAGCCTGCCAGGGCTCAAATAAAACCCTGACATTTTTGCTAAAGCGGGTAGTCTGGGCCGCCAGATCCACTTCAACAGTATCAGCAAAGACTTCAATCGGCGGCCCTGCAGCAGAAGCAGGTGAAAGAGCGGCTGGCCCCGCCAATAACAAAAATAAACAAGCAGCAGCAAACGGGCGCTTAATCAAACTGCCAAACATCAGTCTGAGATCCGCGCAATGATG
>CAJYHH010000254.1 GCA_913773825.1 Candidatus Sericytochromatia bacterium
AACACTCTGACGCGAGAAGATGCATTCCAGACAATGTCGAGCTTTTCGTCAATTAAGCGTTGACACATGGCTTTGACCCAGCGCATATCTGCAGTCAGATATTCATCAACAAAGGTAAAGTGACGAATCTGATACTGTTGACGCAAAATCCGAATTTCATCGATTACATTCTCAACTGAGCGGTAGCGAATGCTGCGCTCTAAAACCACTCTGGCGCAAAAATCACAGCTTGAAGGACAGCCCCGTGAAGCCAGAATCGACATCGGACGGGGTTCACCGGTCCAGAGATCCAGGCGATAAATGCCCGGATCAATAATATCCCAGGCCGGAAAAGGCACTTGGTCCAAATCAGCAATCTGAGTGCGCAGGCCCGTGCTATAAGGCTGGCCCTGTGCGTCACGCAGCCAAAGGCCTGTGATCTGGCTAAAGTCCCGACCTTGACTGATGGCTTCGGCAATTTCGACGATTACCTGTTCACCTTCACTACTGCAGATTGCGTCAAGGGCGTTTTGTTCAAGCAGCAGCTTTTCGATCGTAAAGCCAATTGGGCCACCCAGAATCAAGGGCGTAGCAGGATGATAGCTGCGCAGCTCTCTGACAATATCTTTGAGGTAGTGATAAGCCGAAATCAGGCCGCTTAGTCCAATTAAATCAGCTTTGATCGCTTTGAGCTTTTTTGAGATAGCCTCAGGCGTATGGTGAAAAAACTTAAAATCTATCAGATCAACCGTATGACCGGCATTGCGCAAATTAGCTGCTAAATAAGCCAGGCCGAGGGGGTAACGGGCGGAATTATCGTGATAGCCGTCGTGAAGCTGAATCAGGGTCACATGCATGAGTTGATTATAAGCGGCGTGGTCAGAGTGGTGCAAGAAGCGAAGCAGAGCTTCGCGTTATGGCTGGTGAGTGGTGAGTTTTAAAGGCAGAAGATTGAAGAGCAGCAAGGCCTTGCGTCTGTGCAGGATAATCGCCTCAAAGCCCAAAGCTGTAGGGAATCTTGGCCCGTAGCCCGTAGCCCAAAGACCTCCTAAAGGGGTAGCATGATGGCATGAGTTCTGCCCGTAGTCTGTATTTGCATCTGCCTTTTTGCAGCGTGAAGTGCCATTATTGTGATTTTGTTGTCAGGGTGTTGTCTAAGCCTGAGCAGATTGATCGTTATTTGGAACATCTGGAGCTGGAGCTGGCGGCGCTTGCAGCACATTGTTCAGAGCTCGAAACCGTTTATCTTGGTGGCGGGACCCCTTCGCTGCTGTCAATTGTTCAGATTAAGCGTTTAGGCAGAATGCTGCATCAGCATTTTAGGCTGGAGCAGGTTCAGGAATGGACGCTGGAAGTCAATCCTGAAACAGCTGAGACTGATTCGCTAAAAGCCTGGCGGCAGATTGGCGTCAATCGCGTCAGTTTAGGCGTGCAGAGTTTTGATGCTGCGCTGTTAACAAGCTGCGGGCGGCCGCATGGGGTAGCTGAAATTAGTCAGGCTGTAAAGACGCTGAAACAAGTAGGGCTGGAAAATTTTAGCCTGGATCTGATTTACGGTTTACCGGAACAGAGTTTAGAGAGCTGGAAGCAGAGTCTGCTGGCCGCCATTGCGCTTGCTCCCCGGCATGTGTCGCTGTATGCGCTGGAAGTCCATGAGAAAACCCATTTTGGCCACCAGCAGCTTAATTTGCCCGGAGATGAGCTGGCGGCTGATATGTATGACCTGGCCTGTGAAGCCTTGGGGCAAGCTGGGTTTGTTCATTATGAAATTGCCAATTGGGGTTTGCCGGGTTATCACAGTCGCCACAATACGGTTTATTGGCAAAATAGTCCTTTTGCAGCAGCCGGTGTCGGCGCACACGGTTATCTGATGTCTCAAGACGGGCCCGTGCGCTATGCTCATCCTGATTCTTTGGCCACTTATTATCGTCAATCTCTGCAATCAATCTGGCCCTGGGAGCAGACAGAAGCCCAGACTCAGAGTGAGCAGATTGAAGAAACCGTCTTTTTAGGCCTGAGGCTGCTGGAGCAGGGGATTGATCTGGATGCTTTTGAAGCGCGGTTTGGGCGCAGCTTATTAAGCTATTACCCACGGGTTTTACCGCGTCTGCTTGAGTTGGGGCAGTTAATTAAAATCGAGCAACGGCTTAGGCTCTCTCCAGATGCCGTTATGCTCAGCAATGAAATTTTTGCGGAGTTTTTGGATCCTGAGCTTTGAGATTGAGGGAGCTGAATGCTGCTCTAGAGATTGATCTAGAGCTAAGCTTATTTTAATCTTTAGTCTCGCTTTGCATTAATTAAGCAAAAAATTAGCTTTAAATATTAACAATTTATTCTTGTGGGTGTAAGATTTAAATTAAATTAATCGTCAACAAGAATAACGGAGAAACGCAATGCTGACTGGCCCCAAAAATTTCCTTGATATTTCTTATGATGAACTTGAAGAACTTAACCTCGAAGCCAAGAGCAAATTGCTCAATCGCGTCAATAGCGACACCCTTCAGGAAGAGTATGTCCGTTATCTCAGCGACAAAAAAGAAATCAAAGCTGTAACTGTCGCCTTTACTGACCTTGAAGGCCGTTTTCACATGCTTGACTATGATAAAAAGTTTTTGCTCAACAGCTATGATAATCTGACTTTTGATGGCTCGTCTGTGCGGGGCTTTTCGATTCAGCGCGAATCTGACCTGCGTCTGATGATCGACTGGGGCAGCTTCCGCTGGCTGCCGGCAGATGTTTTTGGTCCTGGTAAGGTGATGGTTTTTGGCCTAATTGCGGCTCTTGATGGCAGCTTGTATGAATCTGATCTGCGTGGCCAGCTTAAGCAGTTGACCACTGACTTCTGGACCAAGGACAACAGTGCTGCCAATGTCGCGGTTGAACTTGAAGGCTTTTTGTTTAACGGTCGTAATGCTGAGCAGTCCTATCGCAGCTCAACAGGCTTTGAGTTTGTCTCCAGCGGCGGCTATTATCACAGCCTGCCCCAGGATCCCCTGCGTCAGTTTATTGATCGCTTTGCGGAAGCTCAGCGCGCCCTGGGTTTTGAAAACGAAAAAGACCACCCCGAAGTGGCCCCTAGCCAGTTTGAGCTTAACTTCAGCTATTCTGACGTTTTGGTCTGTGCAGATCAGATTCAGCTTTACAAGCTGATGGCGCGCCAGATTGCCGATAAAATGGGCATGACGGCCAGCTTTTTGCCTAAGCCCGTACCCGATATCAACGGCAGCGGCATGCACACGAATATGTCGATCTCACGCAACGGGAAAAACATCTTTTATGATGCTCAGGGCCAGGATAAAATCAGTGAATACGCCTGGAGCTTTGTTGATCGCATTCTCAACAATGCCAACGATCTCTGTTTGATTCTTAACCCCAGCGTCAACGCTTATCGCCGTCTTGACCCGCATTATGAAGCGCCAAACCAGATTAAGTCTTCAGCGATTGATCGTTCTTCGATGGTCCGAATTCCGCTGGGTAATGAAAAATCAGCCCGTATTGAAGTCCGCAGCGTGGCCCCAGATGCCAACCCTTATCTGCTGCTCTATACCCTGTTTAAAACGGGTATTGAAGGGCCAATGGCTGAGACGCTTGATAGCGAAACCCGCCGCACTCGCACGCGCTTCCTGCCGGATAATATCTATGACGCCATGCGTCATTTTAAAGGCAGCGAGTATCTGCGTAGCCTGCTGGGTGAAAACAATCATGGCAAGTATCTGGAGCTCAAGCAGGCTGTGGCTGAGCGCTGCCCCAAACTGCTGGGTACCCGGATTAAGACTGATGAAATTCTCTTCCACCATGAGGTCACCAATCAGTATCTCTGGGGTAAATTCTAAAGCAAGCTCTGGGTTTTGGACTCTTAGGTTCTGATTTGTCCTGGGTTCAAAATCTGGCACGTTAAATGTACGTGCTGTATCACGCAAGTTTTACACCTTCATGGCCCCTGGGTAACCAGGGGCTTTTTTTCAGGGGTAAGGCCGCCCGTTTGCAGCCCATTTGCCGCCCGTTTAAAGATTTAAAGGGCTATTGGCCGCCGAGCGGGACGCGCAGGGTGACCACTGCGCGATAATCACGCGGACGCTGATCAACCGGGATATTGTGGCGTAAGGCATCTTCAAGCTTCATGCGTTTAGCTGAAACTTTTAAGTCAACTTTGGCACCGGGCGCAATAAAGTCGACATCGGTTGAAAGCCCTGATTTTTTCAGGCTTAGAACGGCACTGGCGGCATTAGAAACAGGGTCTTTTAAGTCAAAGTTGATCGGTGGGCCCAGCAAGTCACTCTGTTTGACTTTGAGGCGATGGCTGCTGTCACTTTCAAAAGCAGGGGCTTTTTCTGGCAGGACGGGGCCGTAGACCTGAGGCTTGGGCTGGGAGGCAGCAGGTGCCTGGACAGGCTGTTGGGTGTTGACTTTGCCAATCATAAAACGACCTCGAAAGACAGAATAATTAAGGGAGTTGATTTAAAAGACCGAAGTTTAGTATATCACCCCGCTGGTAAATCTTCTCAGGCGTGGTAGCCTGTATCATTGCGCGAATCTGTACAAACAAATGTTACAGACAAGACAGTGCAAAAAGAGGTGTTTTACAGATGCAGTCAGACATTCAGCAGACTTTCCAGCCTGTTCAGTCCAGCCCACAAGATGCCTGGGCGATGCAGATTCCGCGCAGCGGGGGTTATGAAGTCTTTGAACGCGTCAAAATACCTCGGCGTGAACCGGGTGCTGAAGAAGTTGCCATTGATGTCAAAGCCTGCGGCGTCAATTTTGCTGATAATCTGATGCGCATGGGCATGTACCCTGAAGCCCCTAAAATGCCCTTTGTACCGGGCTATGAAGTCGCCGGCATTGTCACAGCTGTTGGATCTAAAGTGACAGATTTTAAACCCGGCGATCGGGTGATGGCTGCAACTTATTTTAACGGTTACGCCAGTTTTGCCGTTGCTGAGCAGGATAAAACCATGCCACTGCCCGACCATCTGAGCTTTGAAGCAGGCGCCAGTCTGATGGTTAACTTTATGACGGCTTGGGTTGCATTACACGAGATGTCGCGAGTGCGCAAAGGGGATCATGTGCTGATTCACGGGATTGCAGGCGGTGTGGGTCTGGCTGCACTGCAGATTGCTAAAAATGCAGGTTGTGTGGTGTATGGTACTGCTGGCAGTGATGACAAACTGGAATACGCCAAATCTAAAGGATTAGACTACGGCGTTAACTACCGTAAAAAGAATTTTGTTGAAGACATTCGTCTGAACGTTGGCCGTCGGCCTCTGGACATTGTTTTAGATCCTTTGGGTGGAGACAATATTGCCAAAGACCGTAAACTGCTTAAGCCGACAGGGCGTGTGATTGTCTATGGCATGGCCAATGCTGTCAAAGGCGCAAAGGCCAACCCAATTGTCAGTTTACTGACGGGTTTAAAGATGTTTCATATTAATTTGCTTTCGCTATTTGCTCAGAACCACGGGGTTTATGGACTCAACGTGCTGCGGATGTGGCCGTTCCCGATTATGCATGAAGTGGGGCAAGCGCTGCTGGTTGAGCTGGCCGAAGGCCGTCTGAAGCCAAGTGTCGATAAGACTTTCCCGCTTGAGCAATGTGGCGAAGCGCATCGCTACCTGCAGGACCGTCGTAATATCGGCAAAGTCGTCTTAACCGTTGATAATTAGCCCAGCTGCTCTCAATCAGCTTCTGATAAGAAGCTGCAACAGGTTAAAATAATCTGGTTATTTTGATGGATTTTAGCATTTTTTGCCGGAGGCCATATGGCAGACCCTCAACCAAGCAATATGACAGACACCGATTCTCAGGATTCCAGTCAAGGTAAAACAGGCCGCTGGACGTTTATCGCCACGCTTTTGATTCTGTTTGGGGCTCAAACCGCTATTGCTGAACCCCGCTATATTCCCTCAGGTTCGATGCTGCCCACGCTGCAATTACAGGATCGCCTGGTGGTAGAAAAAGTCTCGCTGAATTTTAATCCACCCCAGCGCGGTGATATTCTGGTGTTTGAGCACCCAGACCGTCCTGCCCCTGATGGTCTGATAGCTGAATTGGCGCAGTGGCAGGGTTTTGGTGCTTATACCCCCCTGATTAAACGAGTTATCGGCCTGCCAGGCGAAGTGCTGGAAGTTCACAATGGCAAAGTTTTCATTAACGGCAAAGAGCTGGATGAAACGGCTTACCAGATTAAGCCGCCCCATTATGAATTTGGCCCGCTTAAGATCCCTGCTGAGCATCTGTTTATGATGGGCGATAACCGCAATAACAGCGCAGACAGTCACGTCTGGGGGCCTTTGCCGATTCAAAACGTACGCGGCAAAGCTGTTTTTCGCTACTGGCCGCTTAATCATATTGGCCCGCTGGACTAAACCACACTCGATCAGTTCAAGCCTTCAGTTCAAGCCTTATCCAGTCACATCAAACAAACGCCTAAAGGGGATGCTAAATCCCAAACGGGCGTTTGCTTTTGTAGCTTTCCAGTAAATCTGGTGGGGCATATTGCTGGCCGCGTTCCCAGAGATAGTCCATTTCTTTATAGCTGCCTGTAAGCGCCAGACGAGATTCAATCATCATCAGCATGCTGGCGTAAAACAAAAAGCTGGCGCCAATTGCCCCTGTAAAAACAGGAATCCAGGCGTAAATTCTTTCAACTAAAGCGACAGCGCCTAAAAGAATGCTGGTGCAGACAAAGATGCCAACTGCCCGGTAAAGCAGCGTCAAAATACGCTGAAGCAGTCGCGCACGACTGGTAAGCAGGTCGAGCTGCTGAAAAATCAGCGAGATCTTGCCGCGTTTAAGCAAATCAGGGTCTTCTTCTTGAGTGAGCGTCTCAAAATCAGCTGAGAGCTGACGGACGCGGTCAATGGTGCGCCCCAGACGATTAGAGGTCGAAAGCAGCAGCGTGCCGCAGGCAGAAATTAAAACAGCGGGCGTAATCATTGCAGCTAGTACAGAAACAGCGGAGTCAGCAGCCATAAACATCGATAGCCTCAAGGGTGTTATGCCTAAAAGTATAGCCGAAAGCGGATAGAGGAAAGCGTTTTGGGTAATGGGTGGTGGGTTTTGGGTTCTAAAATACAGAATAAAGCATCTGGCCTGTTGTTTTGTCTTTTAACCCACCACCCAAAACGGCCGGGGAACCCAGCCTACTCATGCTAGAATACCGCATCATTTT
>CAJYHH010000255.1 GCA_913773825.1 Candidatus Sericytochromatia bacterium
CCATTTGTTTAAGTAAAAGCGCCAGTCGTTCAGGGCTTGCACCACCTTCAAAACGATATTTGCCTTCTCCTAGATTAACCAGAACCAGACTGCCATCAGGCAGCAGGCCGGCTGCTGATCTGGGTGCATTGCGCCAGGGATAACCCGCCTGGCCTTTTGCAACAAAATCTTTGTGGTTGTAACGAGGCTGGCTGTAGAGGGCGCTGTAATTTTTTTTGCCAACAGCTTGATACAGAGCTGGTGAAGTCTGACGATCAAAAAGCAGTAAGCCGCCGCCCATTGCCAGACGATATAAGCGGGCTGAATCTTTACTCAGTCCACCGCGAAAAACTCGGGTTTCACCTGTATGGGTCAGAGTGAGTAAATAACGCTGATCAATTGCTTTGCCCGTGCGTTGGCGAGCTAGATGAAACATACCTGGCTGGCAGCTCTTGCCGCTATTGCGACAGCGTAAACCAATGACATCACCTGCTGGAATTTTTCCAAAAAAGCACCAGCTCATCAGGGCCTGAACTTCTGGTCGGGCCAAAACCGTTTCAGTCGACAAAGGGTGATTGGTCTGATCTGAAAACATGACCTGCAGGCGCCTAAAGGCATGAGGGTGCACAACCAAAGCACGCAAGGTCTGACGGGGATCTGCTTTGGCGGCTTGTTCAAATTGTCGAAACAGCACGCCAGGCGCAACTTGAAGGGTTCTGACGCGACGGTAACCAGATGGCGTGCTGAGTTTATCGATTAAATCGCGCTCCAGTGGAACTCCTGTGTCAATGGTGGCTAATTTGGGCAATTCTGTGCCAACAGGACTCAAACCTGTTTGATGTTGCGAACAACTACTCAGCAGAAAGATAACCAGTCCTGCTGCTTGTCTCATTTTCAGTGCCCGGGTCCAACTCATGTCTTTTATGATAGCAAAATCAAGGCAAATCAGCGCTTGCTCAAGCTTGTGATACTGCTAATCCTCAAGAATCAGCTATAATAAATCAGATGGTTTTTGCCGCTTAGATCGAGAACTGGTTAACCTATATTAAAGCCAAAACGATCTTTAGGTTAAATTTATTTGTTAAATTTCTGTCCCGTGACGCAAGATACGGTTCAAATGAAGCCATAAAACCATAAAGCGATCGATAAGCGCGATCTATTAAGTACACTGTTTTCGGAGGCGACCATGACAACGATCGGACCCCAATACGGACCCCCAACTGGTCCTCAGCAGTCGGGTTACCCCCAACCGGTCGTTTATCGTCCCGGTGTTCAGGGTGTTCCCATGATGCCTGGTGCATATGGTGCACCTGATTCTTATCGCCCCGGCATGCCGCCAACCGGTCCTGGCATGGGGGGTGCGCCTGGTAAACCGGTTTCTAACCAGCCGCCTTATGAATATGTAGCGAAAAAAGACGTCGCCTTTGGTATTCTGGGTGCTGTCGGTGGCTATTTTGCTGCTGGCCTGGTGGGTCTGTCAGGACCAATTGGTGCGATTATTCTGGGTCTGGCTTTATTGGGCATGAGTGCGATTACCCGTGCGGTCCAGCACAATAGCGCTAAAAAGCAGCAGCAACAAGGTCAGCAGCCTGTTCAGGGGATGCCCCAGGCTCCGAATTATCCAACTTCTCAGGCTCAATACCAAAACCGCTATAACACGGGCAACAATAATCTGCCGCCTGGTTATCAGCAGGATCCACGCTACCGTCCCTAGTTCTTGGCTCTCAGCAAGTTCTGGTTTTTAAAGAAAAACAATCAAGGCCCGCCATTGGCGGGCCTTGATTGTTTGATGAGGATTATTTGATGAGATTGAACTCTTGCCTGCTGTTTGGTCTGAGCAGGGCTAAGCGGGCTATTTGTTTTTATCGAGGGTCACAATCAATGCGTTAGTGACGCCGCGATTGGAGTTAATCCCTTTTTCAGACACATATAGCGAAGTTGAGCTGCCGCCGTCTAAAGCCATTGCCTCATAAGCGCCCATTCTGCGCATAATCTGGGCCAGGCGAGTAAAGGTCACGCCGCCATTGCCTTTTTCAGGAAAGACATTGACCATCAGCAGCTTTTGATTATGGGTAAACCCTACCGCTGAGCGCGAGTTGGGGCGAGATAGTGAAGCCTGCAGACGTTCTTGGTGATAGGTGTTGTGAATCCGGCCTTGATGCACCAGATGGGGGGCACCGGTAATAATCGTTTCAACCCCGGTCCAAGGGCCTTGGCGCTGGGCGTTGAGCTCAATATAACTGCCTTTGGGGTAAAGGCGGGTAATTTCTTTGCCTTTGCCGTGGGCTGAAATCACAAAGCCATTTTTAGGAATAGGGGTATTGCCCATTGAGTAGCTGACCACACGGTTGTCTTTAACCACTACTTCGCGGCCCCACTGATTGGTTTTAGTCGATTTACCAAAGCGTGGTGTGTAAACAATTGTTTGTTTGGCGCGGCGATTTTGATTAACGCCATTTACGCCCTGGAAGCGATTTTGATCGGGATAATAAAGGCCCGTTTTGACCTTGGGAATTCCCATTACAAAGCCGCCTTTTTTTGTGATGCCTAGAGACGTGCGGCGATGACCAGAATCCGCAATAATTTCACTATTACGCATCACCAGGCCCACTGAGCTTTGAATCTGGGTGCCCTGAAAAAACGAGCCGTTAATCGCGGCCACGGCCTTGTTGCGACGGGCAATTTCAGAGACGCGTTCAATTTTACTGGCCTCGTTTTTGGCCATGGCGATATCAAGTTTGACCTTAGGGTCTTTGAGGTTGACCTCGACCAGATGAACCCTGACGTCACCACCTTGGCCTTTATCGCGGAATGACTGGTAGCGGATCGGCCGGCCAGCTTCAGAAGCCGGTGCTGCCGCTGCTTCGGTCTGAGAAGTCAGGCATGCAATAGCAGCCAGCATACTCGTCATCAATACAAAGCGATTGAAGATTCCCATCTACGTGCTTACCCCTCTTTAACTCTTTATCTCTGTCTGATATCTGCCTGAACGGAGTGACGAGCGAGTGAATGCGGGTGTTCAGGGCGTCACGAGCTGTATCTTGAACCGAATGCTTGAATCAAATAGCGAGTGCTGATAAAGCTATTATAAAAAAAGCATTGCAAAGTAATCAAGACAAGCCAAACAAATACACCCCTTAGATTAGGCAATTTAAAGCTTGGGGCCATCTGTTTTGTCGATCACAGAAAAAAGAGTGAGGAGCGCTAATAACTTACATCAAAACAGCGTTTTCATCAGGTTTAAGCAGAGGCGGCAGGTCTGTTTCGCCGATCTGTTGACGCAGATTGACTTCAATGGTGCGACTGATAGCACCTAAAGACAGAGCTGATGGTGCATCTAAGAAGGGATCATCAATAAAATCACCTACTGCATCCAGGCCCATAAAAGCATAAGACACAATCATGACCACAAAGGGTGTGTAAAAATCGAGCTGATCCACAATCCCAAACGGCAGAGCCAGACAGTAAATCGTTACCAGCTGATGCATCAGCGAGATATAGCCAAACGGAATGGGCGTGGTTTTGATCCGTTCACAGGCGCCTTGAATATCCAGCAGCGAAGTCATCTGGTCTTCCATGGTCATGTGTTCAAAGGGGCCAATCCAGTCGTTTTTGCGGGCTTCAGCTAGCATCTCGCTCAGTCTCATGGCAATCAGAAGTGGCGGATGACTCCATTTATCGAGCTCTTTATAGTCTTCAGGACTTAAAAATTGCTCAAGATCTTTGCGTGAATCGCCGCGTAAATGACAGCGCAGGCTGTGGGAATAAGCCATCAGATAATAACTCATGCGATGGCGCAGGCTCCCTGGCACAATTGGGCCAGGCTCATTAATCAAGGTAATAATCTGGCGACCCAGGCTGCGGCTTGTATTGACAAGCGCGCCCCAAAGCTGGCGGCCTTCCCAAAATCGAGAGTAGCTTGTTGAGTTACGAAAGCCCATAAACACGCTAAGCGCCAGGCCAATAAAGGTAAAGGGCAGATGAGTCAGCGAGGTTTTAAACAGACCTGCATAGTGAAACAAATAAGTGACGAGGCAGCCCATGGCTGTAACCGTCATGACTCTGGGCCAGATACTCAGCAGTACCGTGCCGCGCAGACTGGCCATTGTCCGGTACCAGTCGAGCCAGCTAAGGCGGGGGGTAATCACAATCATGACAGAGAGGTTTCCTCACTACTTATTCAGCTAAAGTTGTTAAACGAGATTCCGGTGACTGAAGTTATTGAAATTATTAACGTGTTATTCACTGATGTCCCGACGCAAAAGACGCAAAATAAGTATGAGGTTAGAATGAGGTCGTGTGAAGCTGATTGAACGATATATTATGCAAAAATTCTCTTATAAAGCGCTAAGAAAACGCTAAGATTTTTGCTTGAATAGGCGTTAGCGCTTATTAGCGCTTAAATGTATGAGTCTTAATGATTTAAATACACCGTTGATTTTAAGTCAGTCTTAAGTTCATTAGGTAAATTCTGGCTGGACTGCTGCTAAAATAAACAGCAAAATGGCTTATCGCATACTCAACGCTCAAATTGCTTCTAAACCCGTGTTTGCTGATGTCGGGCAGCTTGCTGCCCAGCTGAAGCAAGCAGTGAATGACTTAAATTCACAATTTTTTGACCTTCATACTGCTAAGGTCAATTATGTAGCGATCAAAGTCTCAGATGCTTATCAAAGCTATTTGCAGCTTGCTGCTACCCTGCAGCATTTTGATCTCTCTGCTTTGCAAAGCCAGGCTGAGCGTCTGGCTTTTTGGATTAATCTCTATAACGCACTGACGATTCATGGAATTATCGAGCTGGGAATTAAGCGCACTGTGCGTGAAATTCCTCAATTTTTTGAGACTGTGGCTTATCAGCTTGGATCAGATGTTTTAAGTTTAGATGATATCGAGCACGGTATTTTGCGCCAGAATCAAAAAAAACACTGGCTGGCCAGACGTCCTTTTAAACCACATGATGGACGACTGGCGCTGATGCTAGAGGTTTCAGAGCCGAGAATTCACTTTGCATTAGTTTGTGGGTCTCAGTCTTGCCCCCCGATTAACACCTATCAGGCGAAACAGATCGAGCAACAGCTGGATTGGGCTACCAGTAGCTTTGTCAATTCAGATCAGGTGGTGCTTGAACCTGATCTGAACAGAATAAAGCTTTCAAAGCTCTTTAAGTGGTACGCTCAGGACTTTGGGACTCAGGCTCAGTTACTTAAATTTTTAGCCCATTATCGCCATGATCAGGCTGAACAAGATTGGCTGCGTGAGCACAGTTTGGGTCAGAGCAGGCCAAAGCTCAGAATGATTTGGCTGGATTATGATTGGGGACTTAATTAGGCAACTTAGCAGCTTCAGATAAGCTTTTAAGCTTTAAAAAGCTAAGGTAAAAGAGGTGCAAAATCAGCCTTTGCTTTGTCCTCTAACAGAGCCCGGAGCCCGGAGCCCACAGCCCTTCTCTGTGTTATCATAGGCACTGAAGCCCTGTTCGATATTTCGATATTTACCTTAAATTCAAGCTTTTTTCCGGAGTCAGCATGCTCTCAAGCGAGATCCCGCCTTCAGACGTCTATGCCATTCTCGCCGGTCTTGCCCGGCGTCAGTTGGGTGATGGTCCCAATCGGGTTGTGGACGCTTATCTCAAACAAGAGGCAGATCGTACAGCTCATCATTTATTACAGAACAATACTGTTGAGCTGCGCTTAAGTGAACATGGTCTAAACCTGCGCCAGATCCTGCAGCGCAATGCGATTGAAACCTGGCAGAGCCTGCATCGCCCGCTTGAGCCTTTTGGCGAAGTGCCAGAGCGTTGTCCGGCTTGTGCCAGTTTAATGCTGGGTAAATGGCGCTGTGAACTCTGTGGTTTAGAGTTGTTTCGCTGGCGTGCAAACTCTGAGCGAGCCCCTCTCGACAGTATGGGCGTGCTGCCCTGGCAACACTTACTCCTGCCAGATCCGCGCCGTCGCCGAGTGATTATGCTTAAGCTGAGCCCTCAGCCTGAAGTCGTCTGGCAGATTAGCTTTACACCAGATATCTGTGAATCACCTGTTTCTGTGCGTTTATTGCCTGGCCCTGAATTGCTGATTGCAGATTCTAAAGGTAAAGTTTTTATCTGCAATTTATTTGGCGAAGTCAGTTGGCGCGCGGATTTGCCTCTGCGTGAACCGGTTTATGTCAATGCCAGTCAGGACGGCCAGCGGATTTATATTGCCGACAAAGGCGCTCATCAGGTGATGGTGCTTAACCGAGATCAGGAAGTGGTCTGGCAATACGGTGTACCCGGTACGCCCGGCCGCAGTGAAGGTTTATTAGACCGCCCGACTTGTTTGCAGCCAACCCCCGACGGGACATGGTTAATTTCAGACTCTGGCAATCGACGAGTCATTGAAATCAGTGAATTAGCCTGTAAGCTGCGGCGAATTCATGCTCCTGAGTCTCATCTTGAGCAGCCAATATGGTGTGAAAGACTGTCTGATGGGCATGTCAGCATCTTAGATGCCCATAGCTATCGTCTCTTAGAATTTGATAGCGAGCATCATTTAACTGACAGCTGTACGTATTATCAGGATCATTTAGATTCACGTTACCGCTTGGCAGATCCTTTGGCGGTTTTGCGCCGGGAAAACGGCCATTTTATTTTGGCTAATGCTGAGCGTGTTGTCGAGGTCAATCCCTCACAAAAACGCCTGCTTTGGTTTTCGCTGTTAACCGATTTGCGTCCGCCCGCAACTTTTCAACGTCGTGAGCTGACAATTGAAAAACCAATGGTTAAAAATCTGGCGCCTACTCGTCTGCAAACGCCGTTTCGACTCATGGAGGCTTTGAAGCAGATTCCGGTGTTTGAAGACGCGCCGCCAGCGTTTTTTGAAAAAATCAAACTCTGTCTGCGTTATGAAGAGCATCCCGCTGGCAAAATTCTGATTCGCGAAGGCCAGCGTGGCGACGCGATGTACCTGATTCGCGAAGGCACAGT
>CAJYHH010000256.1 GCA_913773825.1 Candidatus Sericytochromatia bacterium
AGCAGCTGCAAAGGGTGAGGATGATTAAGTAAAGATGCCGGATACTGTCAGAGGCTTCACGCCCAAACTTGGAAGCCGCCTTGCGGACAGATATCAGTTATTGTCCGAAGCTGGCCAGGGCGGTACCGCTACGGTTTATCGTGCCCACGATACTCAAACCAATCAAGTTGTTGCGATTAAACATCTCAATCTGGCTCATAACCTGACGCGTAGAGACATTGATGCCAGAGTGCAGCGCTTTCAAAACGAAGCGCGCACCATGTCGTTTTTGAAACACTCTCATATTATGTCGGTCTATGACTCGTTTATGATCGACGGCCAGCACTATATGGTGATGGAATATCTTGAAGGTTTGCCTTTAAATGACTTTGTTCAGCGCTTTCGACCCAGTATTCAGGAGCGCCTGACCTTTTTGATCCAAGTGGCAGAAGCTCTTGAATACGCCCATAGTAAAAACGTGATTCATCGCGATATTAAGCCTGAAAATATTATGATTACCCGCGATGGTGTCGCTAAGCTGCTGGATTTTGGTATTGCTAAATTTGAATTTAGCAGTCAGCACACCACAGACGGGACCATTTTAGGGACTGTGGCGTATATGTCTCCTGAGCAGCTGCAAAGCAGTCGAATGGTCACTCATCAATGTGATATTTATTCAATGGGTGTGGTCATGTACGAGCTGTTTACGGGCCGACTGCCCTTTCAAGCTGATACCCCCGGTGCAGCGGTTGTCCAGATTTTTAGCCAGGACCCTGTGCCGCCGATGCAGCTGATGCCGGTGATTGGACCAGATATTGAACAGATGATTTTGACCTGTATGCATAAACATGCTCAGCATCGCTTTGCCTCTTGTCGTCAGCTGCTGACGATGATGAACATGCTGCGCGAAGTGGGCGTGAATGCTGAACGTCGCATGCTGCCGCGCATCAGGGCTTTTCATGATTTTCGAATTGTTCAGGCGCTGGAGATGCTGATTAAACAGCAGGCTACTGGTGAGTGCTGGGTCTGGAACTCATTTGAAGAAGTTCAGCTCTATTTTGAACAGGGTGAAATTCGCCATCTGCGCTCCCGTCAGGCTCATCTTTCGCCTTATGAAGCCTTTTGTGATTTAGTCTGCTGGGAGTCAGGCAACTTTTGTATTTTCCCTGGCCAACGCAGCCAGGATAATCAGTTTGTGGCCATTTCAACTTATCATTTGCTTCAGGATGCCACGGCTAATCTCGACACCTTCCGTCAGCTTTGGCTGGATTATCGCGATGAAGATATTCCCGAAATTATTATGATGCCAGCTGGCAAAGACGCGATTACCCCGGTCTGTCAGGACCTCTTAGAAAGCATCGACGGCCAGCGCTGTATTGGTCAACTTTACCCATCGTTGTCTTATGACCGACTCAGTATGCTACAAGGCCTAAAAGAGCTTGAAGACCGCCAGTTTATTTTCTTTGACCGTCAGCGCCATACTCTGGGCGCAATTGGCCGCTCTTAGGCTAAAACCCGTTTTAATCCGGTGTTATTATTTAGCCTAAGTTGTTAACCGCATGCTTCGGCAATCGCTACGCGATCTGGCTAACGCCTACAGCATGACAAGTGTTTGATTTAAAGTAAAATCTTGGTAGAAACCTTGTCACTCTGAGCTTGTCGAAGAGTGAAGCAGAGCATAGACTTAGTGGTGTTTAGCTTGTCTGGTTTAGTTACGTTTAGGCGCTTGGGGGCGCTGATTATTAGGCGTCAGATATTTCTGAATCCGGGCTCGTTCTTCAGCGCTTAAAGTCTGCTCAAAGATTCGTCTTTGAGTGGGGGTGAGGCTGTTAACGAGATTGCGAATATGGGTCTGTTCTTCGCGATCTACAGACTCAAAGAAGCCTTTATCAGAGGCCAGATAAGCGGCCATCACGGCACGGTTTGCGGCAGGGTAACGCTTAAACTCTGTCTCACCTTTGAGCACACGGCGCAGAATATTGTCATAGTCATTGCCAGCGGCTTCTAAAATGCGGCGGAGCTGAGCGGGACTGCCTTGCTGAAAAATTCCCTGTAAGCGGATGGGCTCCAGATCGCTGACAACATCATCAAGTTGTTCAGCTGTTCGCGTTTTTTGGGTGCGCGGATCTTTAAACAGGCGAGCATCAAGTTTATCTTGCTGGCGCTTGGCTGATGTGGCGTTATAAGCGGCGGTGTCGGTGTAAGCAAAGTTGACGCCAATGGTGCCGTCGCGCCGGGTTTCAACGTTTTTAATCTGGAGATTATCTTTATGCAGCATCTGCTCGCTAAACTCATTTAAAGACATACTTAATGTGGTCTCTTTGCGATCCACGTCGAGCAGATAGTTATTAAACTGGCTTTCGCTGATGCGGGCAGTCAGATTACGGGCGCTGATAAAGCCCAATAATTTAGCACGGTCAATTTTGACTTCGATTTTGTCGCCTTCAAAGTCTACGCTGACCAGGCCATCTGCAAACCAGCGGTCAATTTTGACTTTAAACTTGCCGTCTTCATAAGTCACGGTTGGTTTGAGATCCACGCCAATTTTTTTCATGTTCTGTTCAACCAGTGACTGGACCGATTGATTAAACTCTGGCTGACGCGGTTTAAACTCAGCCCGGCCGACCACTTCAACCTGGGCTCGTGCATGGGGTTGATCAGACAAGCTCAGATTACGCAGTTCAACATCAATGTGGCCGGTTGCCAGACGAGTGTTGAGATCAGGAAAGCGGAAGCGGCCGGTCATCTTAGAACCGCCGTTTAAAGCATTACCGTCCCCAGTATCGCCACTCCAGGCAGCTTTGTCGATCTGCAGGGTGATTTCATCATTTAAGAATAGATTGGGGTTGCCTTTTTCGCCCTGGCGACCCGCCCAACGCTCAGAAACGGTTTCTAAAATCGCTTTGGCATCAGGGCTGCTGGCAATTAAACCACGCAGGCGATCGGTTTTAATTTTGAGCGTGCCGGCAGCATTGTCTAAGCTAAATCCTTTGGCGCTGATGTCAAATTCCTGAGTATCAGGGGGTTGGCCTGTTTGGGATGTTTGAGCTGTGCTGGGTTTTTTACGTGATTGCAGGCCTTCAATGCTGAGATCACCCATCAGGCTACCACGCACTAAGGGGGTCTGAACCTGGCCTGACATTTTAGCATCCACGCTGTTGATGGTCACTTCGCCGTCTTTGGCGCTCAGGCCGCTCATCCTGCCCTGTTTGGCATCAACCTGAATCCGGCTATTCATCCGGCCTTGACGGCCGATGGTGGTATCCGCCCCGGCTGTAAATGCAGTCTGGGCGACACTGACGCCGTCTTTTTCGCTGCTCTGAATCTGGTCAGCCTGAACATTGAGGTTGGCGTTGCCAAGCACTTCTGTCTCTTTGCCATAACGACGCTGGCTTTGGACTTCTGCGTTAAGTGAGGTGTCGCGGGCATCCATCCCGTCACGTCGGAAGTTGATTTGGCCCATACGGCTTTCAAACTGACCCTGAACCTGTTGATTGTCAGGGGTGTCGCTTAAATTACCCTGAGCTTTTATAGTCAGCTCTTCAAGCTGCATTCGGGCACTTTCAGGCCGGTCAAGATTACGCTCGGTTTTAACGCCTGTGACGTCCATTTGTCCGCTAATGGTGCCACTGGATCCGTCTTCGCTGTGCTGTTGGGCATTGCTCTGAATGCGGGTCTGGCCCACTTCTGTGGTGATAACCCGACCGGTCTGTGTCAGCTGGCCGGCTTCTGTGGTCAGGGTTGCCTGGCCGTCTAACTGACGCTGACCCTCGCTGTCGCGCAGCTGACCGCTAGCTGTGGCGTTGGTCTTGCCCCAGTCCACGCGCTGCTGAGAGCCATTATCACGATAGCTTAAGCTGTCCTGATTGGCCTGGGCCGAGATGGTTCCGACACCCTGAGCATTTTGAGTGCTGACGTTGAGGCTGGCAGTAACTTGATTCAGATGGCCCAGCATCTCTTTGTCGTGACTGCTCCAGCTGGCTGACTGAGCGCTGGTGCGCATAACAACCTGGGCTTTAGAGTCATTGAGCATTTCGCTAAATCTAAAAAACTCACCGACTAAGCGCTGGAAGGGCTGATCGTTAAGCAGACCCATGGTCTGCTCAATCTGTTCTTTGCTTAACCCCAGATCTTCAGACAAACCTTTAATTGAGTCGGGCTTAAAGTTTTTAAACATCGCTTCAAGCTGTTCGCGGCCAAAGGCTTTCAGAATCTGCTCAAACTGTTCGCGGCTCAGGCCCAGCTGTTCTAAACGAGCGGTTAGCTGATCGCGGAAATCAAGCAACAGCGACTGAATTTCGGCAATTTTATCCGCATCTAAAGTGGCTTCCGTTGAAAGCTCAACATTTGCACGCCCGGTGGTCACGTCAGTGCGCTCACCCAGTTTGGCTTTGAGCTGCTGCACATCTGCCTGTAAACCGCCAAAGACTGAACCGTCAGCCCGTTTGCCTTCCAGTCGGACTTCAGCTGTCGGAATCTGGACACCGAGTTCCCCTTTGGCAAAG
>CAJYHH010000257.1 GCA_913773825.1 Candidatus Sericytochromatia bacterium
AACCATGCATGCTCGATACAGGCAATGGCAGTGGTATGGGAGTCTCTGCCCATCCATTGTTCGATGTCCACTTTGCTTGTGTCAGGTAGTGGCCAGAATACGATGCGCGGGCACTCACGAGGGAAAAGATAAAGTAACTCGTGTGCTTCATCCGTAGCCCATATCAGTGACCCGTTTAGCCATTCCTGACCGGCAGGGCGATCAACATGAACTCTTAACTGGCGCGGTTTGAATAAAGTGATATCAGGGTCATCGCTGAAATGGAAAAGACGCATTTAAGGCTCCGTTTAAAGTGTATCCAGCACTTTTAATAGAGCATTTTGTATAAAATAGATTTCCTCCATATGAACGATCTTTACCTTAATTTTAAGGCATGCAGAGCGTTCTGGTCTGAAGCTGGATGTGGAAAACGTCAGCTTTAGGTACAAGGTCTATTTTGACACAAGGCTGCTTACCCTAATCGCTGTTTCCAATGTTCAGTACAGGCTGTAACTCATTGCTTACATTTATAATGGATACGGCCGCTGCAAGCGAAGGGCCTTCAAGGCTAAAGCACAAAGAACTTCTGGTAGAGCTTGGCGCGGAATGTTAAATTCCCTGAAACGAACCAGGTTAAGGCAGGGAGCTGACAATGCTTAAGGCGCTTGTGACAGGAAAATTGAGCCTGGCAAAGACATTCTGGGGATGGGGATTTGGCGCAAACGCGCTGATTGTGGCCATCAGTAAGGCGGGCGTCTATGCGGGCCATTACTGGCTGCTCCCGGTGAGTCACGTACTGCAGGCTCTGCTTTCACTCGCTGTGCTGTCCGGAGTAACGTTCATCCTGAAAGAGAAGTACACCATTCCGGGAGTTGTGCTTGGGGGCGTGGCTTTTGCCATTTTTCTTGCGCACTTCATCCTTAGCACAATATTTGCCGTGCGCTTCTCTTCATGGTTTTTTTTCTGAATACCGGTAGGTCTTCAGTTGAGATGGAATAAAAAAACGGCCAGTAAAGGGCGGCTGAACTGACGGACATTCAGAGGGTGGAACGACTTGCGTAATTCTCAGCCTGGCCTTCCCAAAGACTAGCGGCAAGCGTAAGCGGTAAGATTTCGCTACACCCTGACGTTTGG
>CAJYHH010000258.1 GCA_913773825.1 Candidatus Sericytochromatia bacterium
CCTTTTAAAACATGCTGAAGCGCAAAGATATCCATCCAGGACTGGTGATTGCTGACAACTAAATAAGAACGCTCTGAATTGAGACCTTCAAGACCTTGCACATCCCATTTAATCGGCGGCGTCAGGGTTACAATCCAGCTATTTCCCTCTACCCAGGCTTGCGCACAGCGAATCAGCGCTTTAGAACTCCAGGGCCTTAAAGGCGGAATCACCAGCTTGATCAGAATAAAAGGAATAAAGACAATCACCCAAAATACGGTATTGAGCGCAATCAACGAAGCTGTGAGCACAAACATCAGGCTTTTTAGAACAGCAGACATCACCGGCCTCCGCAAGAATCTAATACAGTGTAGGCCAAAAGGCAGGCTCTAAGTGTCACAGTCTGGTCAAAGCCAGCAGAAAAACCTAATGATGCAACTCAGTTTAAGCAGCTCAGTTAATCGGCCAAGCATTGGCTTCGATCCGCTCGCGAATCAGAGCTGCACGCTTTTTAAGCAATTGTTTGCGCGGGTACTGATGCCAGCGTTTATCAATTTTGGCCAAGTCCTGAAGAATCTGCTCGTACTCTTTATCTGTTTTGGCTTTGGTTTGAGCCAGAGCGTAAGCTTGTTTAAGCAACTTAAGTTGGTCAAGCGCTCCGATATCGGCATAGCCCAGCATGGCTTCACGCACAAGCAGACCTTGTTCATCCGTAAAATATGCTTTAAAACCACCTGTGCGCAGGGCTTTTTCTAGATAACAAGTGGCATAGGTGCGCTGAAGCGAAACGGGTAAACCGCTCATTGTGGCCAGCATAAACTGAGTTGAAAACTGCTGACGGATTAAACTGCGATCTTCTAAATAAGCTTCTGTGGCTTCACAGATATAGCGACTGAGCAAAGTAGCGTCTTTTAGCTCATCCAGCGCCTGGCGGCTAAAGCGCAGCGGGCCATCATGCACGCGCTTCATGCCTTTATCAGCCTCTTTGAGATCAATTTTAGCTGGCTTATTGGCGATGTCTTCCAAAGCCTGTTGAAAGCCGGGTTTATGTTTATCAGCCTGGGCAGTCTTTTGTGAATGTTGATGAGATTCTGGCTCAGGAGAACAAGCCATGAACATCAAACAGATAATCAACAAATAGCGGCGCATGGATGTCTCCTTAGCAGTTTAAAAAAGCCTGATGTCTAACAGTATACGACAGATGGCTAATTCAGGCTGGGAAGCTCTGTTACTTTGAAAATAGCGTTTATCCAGAATAAATAGCCTATCAGCTTTAACAGGCTCTGGGCTCAGCCATTGCATCAGGCTTACAGCCTTGAACGCTCAAAGATTGTCTGCAAAACAAAAATCGAGACCGATCGCTCAGACAAACCTTCCATACGCAGCTTATCAAGCAGTTGCTGGAGCTCCATGGGCGTGGATGTACGGGTTTTCAGAATCAAATCATCTTCGCCCGCCACAGAATGACATTCTTCAATTTCAGGAAAGACGCTAAATAGCTCACCGGCTTCTTTAGTGCCCATTCGGCCCGTGCGAATCCGCACAAAGGCCGTTACGGGTAATCCAATCCGAGCATAGTCCAGCTCAACCCCATAGCGCTTGATCACGCCTGCCTTTTCCATTTTTCTGACGCGTCCGTGTACAGCCGGCGCCGTCAGGCCAACCGTATCTCCCATTTCATTAAATGAAAGTTTGGCGTCCTGGGCCAGGAGCTTAAGAATATTCAGATCTATTTCATCGAGACGCACTTGCTGACCAAGATGGCTTAACGGCATTTCATTCTCCATTTAAGGGTGTTCATTGGGGTTTCATTTAATTATTTTAAGCGATTATCCTCTTCTTATGAACAATATTAAACAAGACCTCTCTTTAAAACCACCCACCGTTATTTTATCGCCCCCTGAAACTCTCAAAACAGCAAGGCCCAATTCTCGTAGTTATGCCTTACGCACCGCAATTCTGGCTTTTGCAGCCGTTTACCTGATCTGGGGTTCTACTTTTGTCGCGATTCGCGTTGGCATCGAAAGCCTATCACCCTGGCTGCTTGTCTTTGGACGATTTGCTCTGGCCGGCGGCATCAGCTATGGCATCGGCGCCCTGCTGAGGGAAGAGTCACTAAATCGCAAAGAAGTCCTGGTTGCGATGGGCAGCGGATCCTTGCTGATTTTTTCAAATGGTTTAGTCGCAGTCAGCGAAAAAACTTTAGCCTCTGGTCTGGTAGCGGTTGTGATTGGCGCCCTGCCAATCTGGATTATGTTAATCGGCTGGGCCTTTTTTGGGCAGGCTCGTCCAACGTTGCTTAAATTAGGCGGCGCCCTCTTTGGCTTAGCCGGCATTGGCCTGATTGCCGGCAGTCATTTACAGCTTGAATCGTCGGGATTGCCAGCACTCGCTTTGCTCATGCTCTCAACCTCGATGTGGGCTTTTGGCACACTGGTTCAGCGTCGTTTAACCGAACTCAAAAGCCTGTTTAGATTTACCGGCCTGCAGATGCTAACGGGCTCAGTCTTAGGCGGGCTGCTGAGCCTGGGCACAGAAGCACCCTGGACGCTAGATTTTGCAAGGGTCAGCCCCTCGTCCTGGGCGGCAGTTGTTTATCTGGCGATCTTTGGCTCAGTGATTGCCTTTACAGCCTTTAACTGGCTGACCCGCCATGTCGAAACTCATCTGGTCAGCACTTATGCCCTGGTCAATCCTGTAATTGCCGTAGGCCTGGGCTGGCTGTTTTTTAGCGAGCCCGTTACCGGCAGCTTTGCTGCAGCTGTAGCCTGTGTCCTAATCGGTGTCAGCCTGATGATGAAGCGCTGATAGGCGCTATAAAATAGACAATTTTAAACTATCGACTCTTGCTCAACATGCGCTCATCCTGAGCCTGTGGATGTATCTAAAATTTAACGGATGAGCATAAAGCCCCGCAGAGAATCTCTACGGGGCTTTATCTTGTTATTTAATTAACGGACGGGCTTAAGCGCGCGGCGGTAAGTCCGGACGTTTCAGCACCGGACGGCGGCTGAAATCAGGCACTTCAGGTGGATTTTCCTTAAGCATCTTGAGCAGTTCTTCGATCGCACGGGCCAGCTGAGGGTCAGTGCCCTGCTGGTAATCATGCGGTGCATACTCCACTTCGATGTCAGGACGTGTGCCGTAGTTTTCAACTTCCCAACCCACATCGTGGAACCAGAAAGAGTACTCAGGCTGGGTGGTAATGCTGCCATCAACCAGCTTGCCCTGGCTATTGATACCGATAACCCCACCCCAGGTGCGTTTACCAACCAGAGGGCCCAGCTTCATCATCTTAAATGAATGACTGAAAATATCACCGTCAGAGCCAGCGTTTTCATCAGTCAGGGCCAGAATCGGTCCAAGCACTGAATAAGATGGATAGGGCTCGGGTGTGCCCCAACGGGGGATGTCGTAGCCGAGACGACGACGATTGAGCTTATCAAGCAGCAGCTGTGAAACATGGCCACCGCCGTTAAAGCGCACATCGACCAGTAGAGCCGGATACTGGCACTCAGTCAGGTAATAGCGATGGAATTCGGCAAAGCCAACCGGGCCCATATCGGGAATATGTACATAGCCAATCTGGCCATTTGACAGAGCCTGGACTTTAGCGCGATTAGATTCTACCCAGTCGCGGTAGCGCGGCGGAGCTTCGTTATCGAGCGTGCGCACCTGAACTTTACGGCCACTATTGAGGGTCAGCAGCACGTCTGTGCGAGTCTGATTCACCAAAGCCTGACCAGGCGTAAAACCATGGCTCAGACGCTGGCCGTTAATCGCCACAACGACATCGCCAACATTCAGATTCACGCCGGGTTTAGCCAGCGGGCCACCGCGGTTAGGCTCCCAGTGATCGCCGCGCACAATATGCGTGATCCGATAGCCTTTTTCGTTTTCATCCCAGACAAAGTCAGCGCCAAGATGCCCCTGTTTGTAATTGGGTTCTGGACGATAATCGCCGCCCATTTCATAAGCATGAGAAGTGCCCAGTTCACCCTGGACTTCCCACATCAGGTCAGAGTATTCAGAACGGCTGCCGAGGCGATCGAGCAGGGGTGAATAACGCGAGCGCACTTCTTCCCAATCCACACCAGACATATTTTCGGTCCAGAAATGGTCACGCATTCGGCGCCAGGCGTCGTTAAACATCTGGCTCCACTCTTTTAAAGGCACGACTGATACACGTACGCGGTTAAAATCAACCAGGCCAGATTTACGACCGGGCTTACCATCACCAAGCATTTTATCTGAAGGCTTTTCGCCAGCAGGCATCACGCGTAGCTTGCCATCAGCCCAGATGGCCATCTGTTTGCCGTTACCAGAAACAGCAAAGCTCTGGATACCGTCGATGATATGCTCTTCTTCACGGGTCTTCATATTGAAGCTTTTGACCACGCCGCGCACTTTAGAGTTCTCAAACCACTCTTCGTCGAGGCTGCCGTAGACCGGGAAAGCGCTATAGAGGACTTTGCCTTCAATCGCGAGAATCTTATGATAACGACCGTCTTTGACCGGGAAAGCGACCAGACGGTCCTGAATGCCATCAAGGTCAATCTGAATCGTCTTGGGCTTCTTCTCGCCTTTATCCTCGTCTTTTTTTGACTCTTCTTTTTTGTCTTTGTCATCTTTTTTGTCTATCAGCATGTCAGCATCAGGCAAAAAGGGTGAGCGCAGGTCTTTCTGCAGAGTTACCAGATAGGGACGGGTCCCGTAAGGGAAGCCCAGGGCAAAATGAAGGGTGTCGTAAGCGGGGTTAAACTCACGTGACGAGATAAAATACAGATACTTGCCATCTGGATCAAAGCAGGGCGCATAGTCCTGCATCACGGGGCGCGTAACATCATGCGTCTCGCCGCTGGTGACGTTCACCAGGCGGATAATCGACATATTGGGTCGGGTCTCAATTGAATAAGCGATCCATTGGCCGTCAGGCGACCAGGCTGGCATTCCGATTTGTTGCTGAGAAGTTTTATCCAGCAAGCGGGTGGTGTGTTTATCTAAATCAACGACTAACAGCTCGCGGCGATGGTTAACGACAGCCAGCTGAGCCGTTGCGGGTGAAATCGCCACATGATCCGGACGACCCAAAGACATGTCATCTACACGCACCGGTTCTTGAGAACCATCAAGCCAATGGATCTCAACAGCTTCTTCGCCGCTGGCATCACTGGTTAAAGCAACACGTTTATTGTCGTTGACAAAGTGCACCGTGCGATAACGCACGCCGTCCCGCTCGCCATACTGGCTGACAGCACCTTCAAACATCGGCATCGTAAAGACTTTGCCACGGGTAATCAGGCCGATTGAATGACCATCTGGATGCAGGGAGTACTGATTCAGATAGCGACTGGCTGAAACAAATTTGCGACTGCGCTGAATCTGCGGGCTGGTCCAGGTAATTTCAATTTTTTCAGACGTGTTCTGCTGCAGGTCGTAGCGCCAGAGGTCACCACCACACTGGTAAACAATATGTTCACCCTGATGATCCGGGAAACGCACATAAAAATCTTCATGATCCGTGTGACGCTTGAGATCACTGCCGTCGGGTGTGCAGGAATACAGATTGCCTGAGCCCTCATGATCTGAAACAAACCAGATCCGGTCCCCAATCCAGAGCGGTGAAGCCAGATTGCCTTCCAGGTCAATCAGCTGTTTATACGTGCCGCTGCCGTCAGCATCAATCCAGAGCACCCCTTTGGTACCACCACGATAGCGCTTCCAGCGCGCGGGGTCCCAGCTATGACGACCGACCACAATGCCGCCTTCAGCACCAAAGCTGATCTGGCTGGCCATGCCATAATGCATCGACTCAGCTTCGCCACCTTCAATACTGACTTTAAACAGCTCAACCATGCGGCGCATCGGCTGGCGGGCGCTCGAAGAACAGATCACCGATTTGCTATCAGGGCTCCAGCCGACAACACGGTTAACCGCGGTGCCAAAATAAGTCAGACGACGAGGGACGCCGCCAACGGCCGGAATCACGTAAACTTCCTGATGGCCTTCATCTGAACCGATATAAGCGATCCACTGGCCGTCGGGGGAAAAGCGCGGATTGGCGATCTGGCCGAGGTTGGCAGTCAGACGAGTGGCATAGCCGCCGCTCAGGGGAACGGCCCAGAGATCGTCTTCGCAGCCAAAGACCACCGTGGTGCCGTGCAAAGTGGGCCAACGGTAATAACCTTGATGCATAGTAGATTCCTCATGTTCTGCGTAGTGGGCGGCGGGCACAACCGGCGCCTGGAAATGTAGAGCTCATTATAGCGTGGTGAGTGCTGGCTGGTGTGCCCTGAGCCAAAAGAGCTCTTTTGCCTCTCTATACTCGCTCCAAAACGCAGCAAGCTGTGTCTAGACTTCTGCTAATGAACGACCAGCAGCCTGGGTCTGCCCCGTCAGGGTCATCAGCAGCCAATACACACCCAGTGACAGCCCAAAGCTGATAAACCAGGCGTAGTGATACATGCTGATCCAGATTGGACTGACTTCTAAAGCTTTAATTGTGCCGAGAAAACCCGGCACACAGGGTGCAATCCCAATCATCAACGCAACAATTGCCATCGGGTTAAAGCCGTTTTTATACCAGTAGGGGCCATTTTGCTCATAGAGTCCTGGTAAGTCTAAACGGGTGCGTCGAATTAAAAAATAATCAGCAATTAAAATGCCACCGACTGAACCCAGTAACGCAGAATAAGCCACTAACCAGGTAAAAATATAGCCTTTGGGATCAGCAACGAGCTTCCAGGGCTGAATCAGAATGCCTAACAAACCGGTAATATAGCCCCCAACCCGAAAGCTAATCCGCTTGGGCCAAAGATGGGCAAAGTCATTAGCCGGACTCACCACATTGGCCGCCACATTAGTTGCCAAGGTCGCCAGA
>CAJYHH010000259.1 GCA_913773825.1 Candidatus Sericytochromatia bacterium
CAGGAAGTTTCTCGTTTACACCGACTCAAAGCTGATGAACTCTGGCATTTTTACGCAGGTGGGCCCTTGGCTTTACATCTGATTCATGAAGACGGTTATGAGGCTTTGCCACTTGGCACCAATCATCTTTTTCAATGTGTGCCAGCTGGCGTCTGGTTTGGCGCTTCGTTGGATTATCCTCATAGTTTTGCTTTGGTAGGTTGTACGGTTGCGCCAGGCTTTGATTTTGCTGATTTTGAACTGGCCGATCGGGCTACGTTACTGGATCGCTACCCTCAGTATCCAGCCATGATTGAGCGATTGACTTAAGAGCAGGGCTAAGCCCTGCGGCTATGGGCTGTGAGGGCTGGGCTTTGGCAAAAATTCCTGTACAGTCGCACGGCTCCTTCAGCAATCTTCTTTCTTCTCGATAGCTTTCATAGCCCACAGCCCTCTTCTGCCTAGCTCAGCCAACCTGCGACACTCAGACGCACACCGGAAGTAATCTCTCTGACCTCATGCATCAGTAAAGGGTCAAAGGCAATTAAGAGCCCTGCTTCGGGCTTAAGTGGCAGGCCAATGCTGCTGCCATTGCGCTGGGGCAAATGAAAGACTAATTCACCGCCGCTATAGCCAAACTCTGGGTCATCAGGGGTATTAATAAACAACACAAAGGAGATCAGCCGACGGCTGGTGACAGGCTCTAACTCAGGGCCCCAGTCGCGATGGGGGCGAAAATAATCGCCCGCGTCATAACGCAGCACCTGCATCATCTGAATCTGGGTAGCCTGGCATTTAAAGGCCTGATTGAGAAATCCCAGCTGTTCATAGACCCGATCAGCCAGCTCTCGTTTGATGTTATAAGGGACTTCAACTTCGCTGGTTTTGCGGGCCGTCTGGCCAGGCACAGGCTCTTCGTAGACAGGGGCTGGGATCAGCTCAGAGCTTTTGACATATTCGATTAATTTACGGCAGCTTTCAGGCTTGAGAAACTGCTGATAAATCTGCAGAATCCCGCGGCTGGCAAAAAAGGTTGCCGGAATCAGGCCTGACACAGTTAAACGTGCTTACTTTTTGCCGGTGATCTGACGCATCCGCTTTGAGTTTTTGACTCGGCGGGTGACGTTTAAGACATCGCTCATCTGGCGGATTTTTTGCATAATGCCTTCCAGCTGTTTGATGTCGATCACTTCGACAACTAGATCCATCGTGGCGGTTTTATCGTTGTGGGTGGCGATATTGGCGCCCAAAATATTGATTTTATTGTCGCTTAAGCGCGCCACAATATCTTTGAGCAGACCACGACGGTCAATCGAGTAGATTTCCAGTTCAACCGGGTAATGGTCTTTGTCCATGATGCCCCAGCTGGCCGGAATAAAGCGCTTATTATTGACCTGGCCTAAGTTTGGGCATTCCTGAGAATGAATTGCAACCCCTTTGTCGCGAGTCACAACCCCAATAATCGGCTCACCCGGCAGAGGCGTACAGCAATTGGGGAAAAACGCCATGACCCCTGCTTCACCCCCGATTAAAATACCGCGGTCTTTGTCTTTACGCAGTTTTTCAGGTGAGATCGTCTGGCCAATCAACTTATTTTCAAGCTGCTCAGCGTTAAGCGGGCCTGTGCGGATGCGGTTGAGCAATTGTTTGGGCGTGATTTCACCATAGCCGATGGTTGCAAGCAAGTCTTCAACGCTGGTACGGTTAAACTTGCGGGCCATTTCTTCCATGGTTTTGGATTTGAGATAAGAGTCGAGCCCTTCTTTGCCAAATTCAGCTTCAAGCAGTTCACGGCCACGCTTGATATTATCTTCGCGCTGCTCTTTTTTGTACCATTTGCGAATATTGTTTTTGGCTTGGTTGGTGATAACGAAGTTAATCCAGTCGAGACTCGGCTGGGCGTTCTTCGACGTCATAATCTCAACTTGAGAACCGTTTTCAAGCGCGGTTGAGAGCTTGATGACGCGCCCGTTCATTTTGGCGCCCACACAGCGATTGCCAACTTGGGTATGGATTCGGTACGCAAAGTCAATGGCGGTTGAGCCCCGTGGCATGACGTGGACGTCACCCTGGGGAGTAAAGACATAGACATCATCTTCAAAGAGATCTTCTTTGATGTTGTCCATAAATTCTTCGGCGTCTTTTAAGTCTTTTTGCCAGTCGAGTAGCTGACGCAACCAGGTCAGCTGCAGATCGGTTTTGGTCAGCTTGCCGCCGCCGGATTTGTATTTCCAGTGGGCTGCGATCCCGAAGTCCGCGATTTTGTCCATGTCAAAGGTGCGAATCTGGACTTCTAAAGGCTGACCGCCTTCGCCCATTACGGTGGTGTGCAGAGACTGATACATGTTCTGCTTGGGCATGGCGATATAGTCTTTAAAGCGACCTGGAATTGGGCGCCAGATCGAGTGAACCAGACCCAATACTGCATAACAGTCGGTTTGATCAGGGACTAAAACACGAATGCCGAAGTAGTCGTAGATGTCTTTAAAGTCTTTTTGTTTGCCGACAATTTTGTTGTAGATGCTGTAAAAGTTTTTGGCGCGGCCGGCAATCTGAACGCGCTTGCCGTCTTTGTTTGCACCTGGATCACTGGGGTTTTCGACCACGTCGTAATCCATTTCGGTCAGGCCTTCGCGTAAAGTATCAACGGTAGTGGTGATAATTTCTTCACGTTCTTTGCGTTTACCGGCGATATGGCGGGCGATGTTCCAGTAATGATCAGGGTGTAAATAGCGCAGGCACAGGTCTTCAAGCTCCCATTTTAAGCGGCCAATCCCTAAACGGTGGGCCAGCGGAGCGAAGATATCCAGGGTCTCCTGGGCGATTTTTTTCTGCTTGTCCTCTTTCATATGATCGAGGGTGCGCATATTGTGCAGACGGTCAGCCAGCTTGACCAGCAACACCCGCACGTCCCGGCTGATGGCCAGGATGAACTTGCGCAGGTTCTCGGCCTGGCGCGTGTGTTCAGC
>CAJYHH010000260.1 GCA_913773825.1 Candidatus Sericytochromatia bacterium
ATGCCCGCTGTGTGTTTCCTTATGCCTTCTACCGCTTTGTGCTGCTGCCGCTGCTGTTTTTACCCCTGGGCCAGACCGCTGCGTTCTATGTGCTGATTAACTCACTGTTTGCTGAACTGCTGGCCAATCTGCACAGCTTTGCAATTATTGCGCCCAATCATTCCTGTGAGGATCTCTATCGCTTTGAAGGCCCAATTTCAGATAAAGCAGAATTTTATGTGCGTCAGATTAGCGGTTCGGGCAATTATACTGGCGGCACGGATATTAGCGACTTCTGGCAGGGCTGGCTCAATTACCAGATTGAGCATCATCTTTGGCCCGATCTGCCTTTGCTCAAGCTGCGCGAAGCCCAGCCCAAAGTGCAGGAAATCTGCTCCCGTTATGGCGTGCCTTATGTGATTGAGCCGCTGTATAAGCGGGTCTGGAAGATGATTCGTCTGCTCACAGGTCATGCGCGTATGAAACATGCCCGCACCCTGAGCAAATACGAGCGCGGTCAGTATCATTCTGTCCAGCCCGCTCAGCCGTCGCCTCAGTCTCTGTTGCCCTTGCCGCAGGAGTCGGTTCAGACAGTCTCAGCTTAAACAAACTGGACTGAAGGTTCTCTCATCACCGTAAACTTATGTGGGCCATCTGGTCTTCTGGTTGCGGTGATTTGTGCTTGAAGAGCTGCTAAAGTGAAGATGCCTTCAGGAGGTGCTGATGTTTAAGTTGTCTCAGTTATTCCTTGCAACGTGTCTGTGGGGCAGTTTGGGCCTAACGGGTCTTGCAGCAAGCTCTCTGCTTGAGGAAGCCCGTGCTGATTTAATCAAGCTACAAAAAGAGACTGAAACCCCTAACTTTAGCTGTTATCTCAAGTCAGCTGTGCTGGCACCAAATACTCAAGCCCCAAGTGTCGGGTACCCTGCTATGGTGATGTTTTATCCTAACGGTCAAAGTAGCGTTAAGCTTAGAGCTCAACACACCAAGATTTACTACTTTAATCAAGAAGAGCGTTTGGTGCGTTTTGAGCTCTTAGAGGCTCAACCCAATCAGCAGTCACATCACTATCGTCTTTATTTCTGGCGGCATTATCTGTTGGCTCAGACGACGCTTAATCAACCAGCCAAACAGCCTGTTCAGCTTGAAAATCTATTTGACCTCAAACAACAAACCGAGCGGGATTCTGCAAAACGTTTTTCTAACTTAAGCCAAGCTGATGAAGCCCAAGCACAAAAATATCTGACTTTAGCTGAGCGCTCTGAAAACTGTGAAGCGGTCAGAACGGTTTTTGATTTTAATCCTGGAGGCTGAGCATGAAACTTGAAGGATCTTGTCATTGCGGTGCCGTCACCTTTAGCGTTGAGTCTTATCACCCTTATCCCTTTAATCTCTGTTATTGCAGCATCTGCCGCAAAACAGCGGGCACAGGAGGCTACGCGATTAATCTGCGCGCTGAAACCGCCACTTTAAACGTTACGGGCAAAGAGCATATTCAGGTGTATCAGGCTTTGCAGACCCAGCCTGATGGCAGTACTCAACCCAGCTCACTGGAGCGGCGCTTTTGTAAACGCTGCGGCACGGCACTCTGGGCCTATGACCCGGAATGGGCTGAGATGATTCATCCTCATGCTGGTGCGATTGATACCCTTTTGCCTGTGCCGCCTGAGCGCGTTCACCTGATGACGGGATCTAAAGCCAATTGGGTTGAAGTGGATGCCAAGCCTCAGGATCGGTGTTTTCTGGAATATCCAGATGAATCGATTGAGGCCTGGCATCAGCGTCTGGGGCTGGTTCAGGATTAAACGCTACTGCTTTTCAGCTCGAAAAATACCGTTGGGCTGAATCAGTTCAACGGCTTTGACTTTGCCATTTTCGACCACAAAGCGCACAAGATAACCTTTCAAGCCTTTGAGCTCAAAGAGGTGCTCATCCAGCGGCTGCAGATCATAAGCTGGTTGGCCAGGAATCACGGCCTGCAGACGCTGATTGTTGATTAAACTGATGTCGATGGGAATGTTTGTCAGTTCATAACGGCCTGTATAGCGTTTTAGAACAGCGGGCTGGTTGAGAGACGGATCAAGCTGACGGGTAAAGCTAAGGGCTGGAACACTGGGTTCAAGGCTGAGTTCAAGTCGCGTGATGCGGCCGAGATTGTCGGTAAAAAAGCTGAGCAGCTGACCATCAATGGGGCTGTTTTCCTGTTCGAGCCGGAAGCTGTCATAGTGCCAGTGTTTGAGTGTGCCACCAAAGTCCCTGAAATTCAGCTTGAGATCGCTGCCAGTCTGACTGATGCGCAGTTCACCGTAAGCCGGATGACTAAAGCTGCCGCTATAGGCGCGCAGGGGGTGAGACGGCTGGGTGCCTGGCACACGTGGATATTGAGGTTTAGGAGCGTTCTCTGACTGAGCGGATTCTGGCGGCGTCATGCCTTTAAGCTGGGTGTTCCAGTCTTTGGGTTCGAGTTGAAACAGACGATCGATCAGATTAAACATCAGGGCGGTGTTCAGGGTATCGCCATCTTTATTGCTTAAAATCACCAGCCCGCTTTTGTGCTCGGGCAGCATGGCCACCATGGCCGAAAAACCGTCGATATTGCCGCCGTGCTGAACCAGTGTCTGGCCGCGATAGGGCATGACAAACCAGCCGAGGCCGTAGAGCATATAAGGGATATCTGCTGTCAGGGATTTGCCGACAACAACCTGCGGGGCATGTAGCTCTTGCAAGGTTGAGTTTTCAAGCAGGCGGGTCTCAGCTTTGGGATTTTCTTTTGTCTGAGCGTTTATTTGCCCTGTGTGGCCGTCACCGAGATTAAACTGCAGCCATTTAGCCATATCCGTGATGTTTGAGTTAATACTGCCAGCAGGCCCGATTGCGTCGATATTGCGAAAAGGAATTTTTTGGGCTTTTTCGCTTTTGAGGCGATAGGGTTCAGCGTGATCTGAGGCGTTTTGCAGTCCGCTCAGGCTTGTGCTGCTGTGAGTCATTTCTAAAGGGCTAAACAGACGCTGCTCGATAAAGTCTTCCCAGCTGCTGCCAGAGAGTTTTTCCAGCAGAATGCCTGCAGTCATATACATCAGGTTCTGATACTGAAAGCTGCTGCGCAGAGGAGCCGTTGGCGGCAGGTCTTTCAGGCTGGCAAACAGCTGTTCGCGTGTGGCTGTACTGCCATACCAGCTCAGATCGTGACGCGGCAGACCCGTACGATGGCTGAGCAGATCGCGCACGGTGGCCTGAGACGAGGCAATCGGATCCTGCAGGGCAAACCCCGGCAGTTTGGAGACTACGGGGCTGTCCCAATCCAGCTCACCTTGATCCACTAGCATCCCGATGGCGGCCGAGGTAAAAGCTTTAGAGGATGAGCCAATTGCAAACACCGTCTCAGGGGTGACCGGCAGTTTTTTGTCTAAATCGCGAAAGCCAAAGCCTTCGGCCAATAGAAGTTCGCCTTTGTAAATCACCGCCAGGCCGATACCAGGTGTTTTCCAGGCGCTTAGAGCCAGATTGGCCTGTTCACGAATCATCGTTTTGAGTTTTTCTGTATCAGCAGCTGTTTGGGCATTGGCTGTTTCGGATGGCTGGCTAAGACTAAAGCTGAAGCTTTGGCCACCTTGGGTAAAACTGCCCTTGATCCCGTCACCGCTTTCGTTAAGTGTGCCTTTAAAAG
>CAJYHH010000261.1 GCA_913773825.1 Candidatus Sericytochromatia bacterium
TGATTGACCTGCATGATGTTCGCTCTTATGAATACCTGCTGTACGGAACCGTACCTGAAGGTACAGCTCCAGGGCGTTATAAAGTGATCATCCGCAATCCAGATGGTCAGACCAATGCTGCAGACACCCCCATCATCTATGAAGTGACCTCAGCAACCACACGCTGGTCCAAAGGTGGCCGCATGGCTAAACCAGGCGAACCTGGCGGTGTAAGCGGCGCTCATGGCCGAGCAGGTGCAGTATCAGTTGTGGACCCTGAAACCGAAAAACTGTATATCTTTGGCGGCAACGATGGCCGGACCTGCTATAACGCACTCAACGCCAATCTGTTGTCTTACTCACCAACATCAGGCTGGAACCAATTAGCTTCCCTGCCAAATGCCTCATCACCGGGTACGGCCCTGACGCGTACCAATGCTGCAATTGCCTGGCGCAATGACTCAGCCAATTCAGCAAATGACAGACTGTTTATTTATGGCGGCGGCCATTACAGCTCAGTGAGTATTCACAACGGCTTTAAACCCACCGCAACCTCAGCCACAGATCCAGTCTGTTTAGCCGCTTTGCCCACTGCTTTACCAATGGATGATCTCTGGATGTATAACCCCAGTAACAATACCTGGACGCAGTTAACCTTTGCCAGCGGAACATCAGTTCCCAAACTGGTTGAAGCCGGCATGCACTGGAGCAAAACCGAAAATGCCCTGTATATTTACGGCGGCACCATGGAAAACAACATGGTAAACCCCAATATTTACCGGATTATTCCAGACTTTGGTGCCAATACTTATACATCCAGCATGCTAGGCCAACCAAACGAGGGCGTCAGCACCAGTCCAAACTACCAATACGCTCCTACAGCTCCCTGCCCAGCAGCATCTACTGAACCCAGTTTTAATGGCTGTCAGCGTGTGCAGTTTAAACACAAACTGATCAGCGATCCAGAACATGACCGATTCTTTATCGTCGGTGGCTTTATGTACTACTACAAAGATATTGGCCGCTATGTCGATCACGATAATAATCCCGCTACGGCACCCCAATTCCAGCTTTTACCAAATAACTATATTGACCCAGGTGAAGCAGCGGTCTGGAGCGGTGAAACACGCAATAATAAAATCTGGATGTACGAGGTTTCCTCTCATAATTGGTTTGAGATTAACAGCCCAGGCTTTAATCTACGCTATGAACATATGGTCGGTCTGGACCCTGTAGCCCAGAAACTCTATGTCTACGGTGGTAAAGATAGCAATCAGGGTCTGAATAATCTGTTACAAATTGGTAAGTTCAACAATTTTGATACTTCCAGCCCAAGCCTGACATGGACCACTGATACCACTGTGCCGATGGAAACCCGTCAGACCCATACAGGTGGCTGGACTGGCAGCAGATTGTTAGTCTATGGCGGGATTGACGCAGTTGGTCAGGTCAGGCTGTTTATTAACGGCAGCCCAACTTTCCCTGGACCGCTGACCAACCCTGATCCTTACCACGAGCCCGCAACGGATCTCTGGCAGTACATCCCGGCTGCTAACTAAGGGCTAAATGTACAAAAGGACAAAGGACGAATGGACTTGAATTCAAGTCTTTCGTCCTTTTGTTCTATGACAGGTTCTGATACAGCTTCTGGCAGTACTAAAGCGGTGGGTCGCTTTGCCCCCAGTCCAACCGGCTATATGCATTTAGGCAATGCCCGTACAGCCCTGCTAGTCTGGTTACAGATGCGGGCTCTAAACGGCAAACTGATTTTGCGAATCGAAGATATCGATGTTGGGCGCTCCCGTGACTTTGCCTATGACGCGATTCGCCAGGATATTGACTGGCTCGGACTCAACTGGGATCAAGAGTATCTGCAGTCTCAGCGCCTGGAGATTTATCAGACAGCTGTTAAGCAACTGCAGACTTACCCTTGTGCTTGCACGCGCAAAGATATTCAGCAAGCGGCTTCTGCGCCACATGCAGCAGAAAGTGTCTACCCAGGCCTTTGCCGCCAGCAGCTGAGCCATCCAGATAAACCCACTGCTCTACGCTGGCTCACGCCAGATATCAACATTACGGTGAATGATCTGCGGCTGGGCAGCATAAGCCAGCATTTACCCACCTGTGCAGGCGACATTGTGCTGCGTCGCAATGACGGCTGTTATGCCTATCATTTAGCAGTTGTGGTTGATGATGGACTAATGGGTGTAACGCATATTTTGCGCGGCGAAGATCTTTGGTCTGCAGCCCCGCTTCAGGTTGGGTTACAACAAGCACTAGGCTTTAACAGACCGGTTTATCTTCACGCGCCACTCATGCGCGATTATCTGGGTGAACGCCTAGCCAAACGCAATGGCGCACCCAGTGTCAGTGCTTTGCGCGAACAGGGTGAATCCCCTGAACGCGTCTTAGCAGAGCTGGCACGCAGCCTTGGCTGGTCTGTCCCTGACAAAATCAGTGCCCAGGATCTCTTAACGCACTACGGCGAGCGCGTTATTTTGGGCCGGATTTAAGCCGATATTTTTAACTTAATCGTTTTGATTAATCTAATCCTTAGAACCTTGAAAAAGGTTTAAACAGCGGAGCCTGGATGATCAGGAAGGCTGACTCAATCAGTCAGGAGGCCAGGCTCCGGCCTGCTCAGTATGTTTTTAACTGAGCACGGTCAACTTGACTCTCATCACACCCTGACCTGCTCGGCCGATGCTGTTAAAAGCAGCCGGTGAAAGATCAATGATGCGTTTGTGAACAAAAGGGCCACGGTCGTTAATTTTGACCACAACGCTTTCGCGGGAGTCGAGATTGGTGACGAGCACGCGGGTGCCAAAGGGCAGCTGTTTATGAGCAGCTGTAAATTCTTTGATGTTATAGCGTTCGCCATTAGCAGTGCGGCGGCCATGAAACTGACCACCGTACCAGGATGCCAGTCCCGTCTGGTGTGCGTTGCTGCTGCCTAAAAAAGCGTAGTTGCGCAGGGGCGCAGCTCCCAACTGTGTGCGAATCTGATTGGTCAGATCCAGCATGGCAGCCAGCGGATGTTTTTTGCGATATTTGCCCCAACCAGCACTCAAACGTACCAGCACCTGTTCGCCGTGACGGATTTCATGTTGTCCGCCAACAATCACAGGCTGAATATCCTGAGCGCTGAAACCGGCAGTCTGGCTAGCCTGGTTAAGGCTGCGAGCCAGAGACACTACATCCTGCTGAATCGCAGAGCGCTGTGCCGGTGGGATCTGTTCAAGCTGAATCCGGCTGCGGCCGTTAATCGTGAGCGCACAACTGCGTTCACTGGCCACGTAGCCGAATACCG
>CAJYHH010000262.1 GCA_913773825.1 Candidatus Sericytochromatia bacterium
TGAACCCTATGGTTTTCTGGTGTTTTTGGCGCTGATTATGTTGCCTGGCATTAGTACTGTTTTTCTGGGAACTTTGCACCAGTTGAGTCTGGGAGCGATTGGCCTGATGATGAAAGGCGCGATGATAGGGTAGTGCCTATGTTAAGTTCTCAATAAATCCCCAGGCTCTCTGAGCAAGATCAGGCTTGACGGATCAGATATACTGTTAACAGCCATTATTAAATTCATTTAAAACGACGAGGTTCAGTTCATGGGTAACGTATCAAAAGTTCAGAGCGGTCAGACTTTCCAGGTCGTTCAGAAAAAGACTAAGCCCGTTGCCCCTGAAAACATGACCTTGACCCAGACGGCTCAGTTTAACCAGGCCACTTCTAAACAGCAGGCTGAAATCGCCAAAGTCAAAGCCAATTTTAAAGATCAGTATGCTGAAAATGGCAAAGTTGAGCTCTTGCTCGAAGACACAGACGGCGTCGCTGTCATTCAGGGCAGCAAAATCAGCCTGGCTGAACTCAGCCAAAAAGGCCAGGCTCTGGCTGAATACGCCCTCGAACTGAAAAAGTTTGACGCAGACGGTGACAACCACATCACTGAAGACGAACTTTATACTTCCTGGAAAGAGCGTCTTGGTGATGCTGCTGGCAATGTTGGCATGGCGACCGTGGGTGGTGCCTCAACCGGTGCTGCAATTGGCGGCTTCGGCGGCACGGCTGTGATGCCCGTTGTGGGCACTGTTGCGGGCGCTGGCGGCGTTGGTCTGCTGGGTGGCGCAATTGGCTTTGTTGGTTCTGCCATCTGGGAAGGTGGCCGTACCGCTATCTACGGTATGACTGACAAATACAACTCCGCTGGTTGGGCTCGTTAAACCCTCATAAGCTATATAAGCGACTTCTCGTTTTATCCCCGGACTCATCTAGTCCGGGGATAAGTTTTTTTTGGCGTAATTTAACGTTTTTAGACTGAGATTAAGAAATATGGCTTTTTATACATCCTGAAATTAACCGTTTGTTGTGCTTCATTTAACCGAATCATAAGAAATATTTTCTCATATCCCCCCGATATTAGGTATATCAGAGTGAATTAAACGTGTTTTTCAAGGAGTCATGCAAAATGCCTAATTTAACTAACCTCACCGGCAACGATTTAATGGCTGTGACCCGTGCCATGGATGTTAATGCCAACAACCGCATCGACAAAGGTGAAGCCAACGTCACCTGGCAGGCTCATAATCAGATTGGCAACAGCAATGGCGTTGCCGGCACCCGTGAGCTTGCGACCTCACTTGAAAAAGGCGATGTTTTTATCAGCGCTCTGCAGCCTCAAGCCGCTGACCGTCTGGCTGATTATTTCTCTAAGCGCAACGAAAACCTCAATAAACCCGTCGCTGAATGGGTCAGCGACGCCTGGATCTCTAAAGAAGACTTTGACTTTGATGCCAATACCCGCCGTGCCATTGACACCAACAACGACAATCGCATCAGCGCCAAAGAATTTTCAGCCGCTCTGGTTTCTGGCAATCTGACAATCGGTGTTGCCCGCCAGGTTGGCCAGAATCCCTTTGCTCAGCAGCCTGCTCCTAAACCCAGCGCCCCTTCTAACGATCCCTTCAGCAAACCCAGCAGCGGCTCTGCTCACGGTGCGGATCCGTTTAGCAAGCCTTCCAGCTCTGATCCCTTTAGCAAACCCGCTGGCGGCACTAAACCGGCTCAGGGCACAGATCCCTTCAGCAAGCCCGCTGCTCCCAGCTATCCCCAGCAGGCTCCTGATTCTGGCGCTTACCTGCAGATCGAAATGGCTCGCACGATGCGCTCTGACTACGAAAAAAATCAGGTTCTCAGCGCTCTGGCAAGCAAAAACAATCTCTCTCCCCGTGAGCAGGTGATGCTGGCTGAAGCTTCCAGCACGCTCAGCGACTTTAACAAAGGCTCTTTGCTTCAGACCATGGCTGCCAATCGCACCATGAGCGAAGATGCCCTGGTTCAGATTGCTAAAAAAGCCCGTGAAGTCTCTGATTATAACCGTGGCCAGATCATCAGCACGATGGTCAATAACCAGCAACTGCCTTACCGCGCTCAGCAGTCTGTGATCATCACGATCGGTACCATGAGTGGTGATTACAGCAAGACCCAGCACTTCACAGGCCTGCTCAAGAGCCAAAAACTCCATCCTGAAAGCCGCGATCTGCTGCTGCAGACCGTTCAGGAAAAAATCAGCTCTGACTTCAGCAAGCGTCAAATCATGGACGCGATGTTCTAAAGCTGGTCAGACCCTTTAACAGTATTTTGTATTTACTCCCTCACTCACTGCGCCCTCCGGGGCGCTTTTGTTTTGGGATAGGGTTTTGAGGGGTGAGTGGTGAGTTTAAGAAAGGCTGGGTGAGTGATTAGTTCCCAGCCAAATAATTCTGCTGGGCTGGCACTGACAGACTCTGATTTGTCGCCAGGCAATAAGCGCTCAAGCGGCGGCCGTAAACGCAGCCAGTGTCGATCTGAATACACTGCATCAGCTTCCAGCGCCGGACTCGTGGCAGGGGAGTATGGCCTGAGACATGCTGACGCTCAGGATCTGGGCGGGTTGTGGGCAGATTGCGGTTCCAGAGCAAGGAGTGAGCGGCTTTGCGTAAGTTTTCAAGACTGTCTAAATCCAGATCGGGCTTGCTTAGCTGTTCGCGAATCAGCTGTAGATCGGCTGGCTGGGCCAGAGCATGGGTGACAACAACCTGATTGTTCTGCCAATAAAAGGGTAGCTTGAGCAGGTAGCTGAGAATCTCAGGGTCAAAGTTCCAGGTCAGCGGGTCCTCAGGGTCCATGCCATAGCTGGTCAGGGTCTGGTAGCCACCCTGGCCTACCCAGAGAGCTTTCATCGTGACCACATAGTCTTCCCAGCTCAAATAGCGCGCCATGCCTTCTTTTTGCTCAAATAATTCTCTGAGCGTCCAATGCTGCTGCGGCCATTCACAACCCGGCTGTTCAAAGTTCCAGGGGGCTAAATAATGGATCACTTGAAGCATCATTAGTTCATGATTACCGAGAATGGCGTGATGACTGCCAGTTTGCTCACCCCGATAAAAATGGGCAACAACCCCAGCTGAGTCAGGCCCACGGTCGATCAGGTCACCAACAGAGACAATCAGGGGCGTTGCGCCCTGCTGGCTGGCATGTTGGTGAATTCGAGCTTCAAGGGCCAGATATTCGTTTAAACAGCCGTGGATATCGCCAATCAGATAAGGCCAGAGAGAAGAGAGAGTTGGCGTGGCTTCGGGGCTTGCAGACATGGTGTGATCCTCACTTTTAACAGTCTATCAGAAGCCTTAACAGGGCTGGGGGCTTGAGAAATATTCTATGTAGGGTCTTTGTCATTCCCGATGATGCTTTTAATTGGGCTTAAAATATCGGCAAAAACGACAATTTGCGATCAATTTATTTTTCTTTACAGAAATACACATCAACCCTATAATAAGAAAGTTAAACACTCATAGTTGATCGTTAGTTGATAGTTAGTTGTAGTTGGTTGATGCTGAGTTAATTGTCGAATTTGTGGTTAAGACACGCTTACTGACGTTTAAACACAGAGGAGACAAACAGGATGCGTGAAGTTTCTGGGGATACAGCGATGAGCGGCTGTTTACGCTGTTTAAAAGGGGTGGCAGAATGAACCTGGCTTTGGCGCCGATTATTCATTCGATTGAAATTTGCCGGGATGAACAGAATCTGCCACGGCAGTTACGCTTACGTGGAAGTAATCTACTGTCTTCTCTGGCGTCTCAGGTAATTGTAGATGGCGCATCCACCAACATGGATACCAGCTTAGATCCAGCAGAGGCCCTGGTCTGGATTCCAGATCCGCGCATTTTTGAATATAACCGCACTCATTCAGTGATCTACACAACCCCTAACGGGATTGCAATCAAAAAGTTTTAAAAGCTGTGGGCTGTAAAAGCTCTGAATGGTTTTGTTAAAGACGGTGTTCAGTGCAAATGGTTGTCAGCAGACGTTGACAGGCGGGTGCCAGCATCTGATAGACATCTTCAAAATCACTTAAATCACCATAATAGGGATCTGGCACATCAGCACAAAGGCCGTCTTCACAATAAGCGCCCATCAGCTCAAGTTTGCTGCGAGCAGGTGGATGACTCTGAAAGACGCGCGTCAGATCGCGAAGATTATGCTGATCCATCGCCAAAACATAATCATATTTTTCAAAGTCTGGATTGCGCACCTGGCGGGCCAGATGCTGGGTTCGGATGCCATGAGCCTCTAAAACCTGTCGGGTGCGGATATCTGGTAGTTTTCCCGGATGATAATTGGATGTTCCAGCTGAGTCCCAGGTAATCTGCTGCTCAAGTCCAGCCTGAGTGACCAGATGACCAAAAATGGCTTCTGCCATGGGGGAACGGCAGATATTGCCAAGGCAGACAAAAAGAACGTGGATCATAGGGGCCTCCGGGGGTAAGAGTTGGGAGAGGGGCGATGGGCTATGCAGGCTTTAAAAAGGCTGTAACGGCCTTCATAGCCTAACGCTTAATGGCCACATGCCACTTGTCAAAGATCTGCTTAAAGGCTGGATCTTTGCGGGCTTTAATCAGAATCTCGTTAACAGACTTTTTGAGCTCTGCATTGTCTTCACGAATCAAAGCGACATAAGGGATCTCAGAGGCAACGGGATCACCCGTTAGACGGGTCGCTCCTTTTTTTTGCCAGCTAAACCAGCTGGCAAAGGCACGCTCGCTTAAAGTAGCCTGTAATTTGCCGCTGGCTAAAGCATCAAATGCGGCTTGATGTGTAGCAAAGGTCTGAACCGCAATTTTGGCTTGTTTAAGCTTATTGAGCTCAGCTAATAACAGCTCGGCAACCGAGCCTTCTACCACGCCGACTTTTTTGCCTTTTAAATCAGACAGATTATACGTAAACTTATCTTTTTTGGGCACAGCCAGCTGTTGATAAGCTGTGTAATAGCGATCCGTATGGCTGAGTTCTTCACTGGGCTTAGCGGGTTTTTCAATTGCGCTCATGGCCAGCTCTGCTTTTTTGCTGCGTACGGTCTCAGCTAACTGAGGCCAGCGCACCACGACAATTTCTAAAGGGCGGCCAAGTTTTGTTGCGACATAGCGGCTGATGTCGACTTCAAAACCTTTGTATAAATCTTGCACAGGCTGACTTTTGCCTGACTGATCTTGAAAGACAAAGGGCTCTCCAATGCGTGGGTCCATGGCAACCCGTAGTGGAGCAGGCCCTTTGGTTTCAGAATGGTCAGATGGACAGCCTGCCAAGCCTGGCAACAGGGCCAGGCTGAGCAGAATAGCTGCTTTAAGGTTTTTCACGCGTGCTGACCGGTCTTTAGACCGATGCCGCCTGCGGCAGAAGCTTTTGCAGCTCAGCGTCGAGCTGGGCCAGCCCCTGGGGATTATCGCCGCCGCCAGCTTGGGCAAACTCAGGTTTACCGCCGCCCCGAGCCCCAACTAACGGAGCCAGACCTTTGATCAGGTCACCCGCTTTAATCGTCTTGTTCAGGGCAGGACTGACTGAAGCCACTAAGTTGACCTTGCCGTCAATCGTAGCGCCAAGCACCACCACTGACTGCTCACGCTGGCCTTTGAGGTTTTCAGCAACCTGCTTCAGGGTATTGGCGTCAGCCACGTCAACTTCTGCTGCCAGCACGTGATAATTGCCAGCAGACTTGAAATTCTGGGCCAGTTCTGCAACCTGCTGCAGAGCAAGCTTTTGTTTGATCTGCTTGAGTTCACGCTCTTGATTGCGGACGGTTTCCTGAATTTTATTCAGGCGGGCCGGAATTTCATCAAAAGGTACTTTGAGATTCTGAGCCAAAGATTTTAGCAGCGCTTCGTTGCGGCTGCTGTACAGATAAGCCTGTTTGCCTGCGACTGCCGTAATACGGCGCACGCCAGAGGCAATCGCTTCTTCAGAAACAATTTTAAAGGCGCCGATGGTGCCCGTAGCGTGGACGTGAGTGCCGCCGCAGAACTCCATGCTAAATTCACCCATGCTGACAACGCGCACAACATCGCCGTATTTTTCGCCAAACATAGCCACAGCACTGCTGTTGCGAGCTTCGTCAATCGGCAGAACCTTAACCTGCACAGGCAGATTGAGCATAATCTGCTCATTGACCAGTTCTTCAATGCGCAGAATTTCTTCAGGGGTGACAGCCCGATTAAAGCTAAAGTCAAAGCGTGTCTGCAGATGGGTGACTTCAGAACCTGCCTGGGCCACACTTTCACCTAAGACTTCTTTGAGTGCTTTATGCATCAGGTGAGTGACTGAGTGATGCTTCATGGTCTCGCGGCGAATGCTGGCCGTCACCTGGCAGTGGATTTCAGCGCCAACCTGCAGATGTTCCCAGTCTTCGCCCTGGACCACATGGACTACCACTTCGCCGACTTTCTGAACATCGACGACTTCATAACGATGAGCGCCAGCAAAGATTACACCGTGGTCAGAGACCTGGCCGCCGCTTTCGGCGTAAAAAGGCGTCTGTTCAAGCAGTACGCGACGGAGCTCATCAGAGTTAGTTTCCAGCACAGCCAGCACGCGGGTTGCACTTTCCATGTCGTCATAGCCGGTAAAGCGTGTGGGTGCATAACCAACAACGCCAGCACCCAGATCCAGATTAGAGCGGGCTGCTGAACGTGCACGCTCAACTTGCTCTTGCATCGCAGTTTTATAACCGTCTAAATCAACCGTGTAGCCTTGCTCTTCGCCGATTTCACGGGTCAGCTCCAGTGGGAAGCCATAAGTGTCATAGAGCTCAAAAGCCACGGTGCCAGGAATGACTTTTTTACCGGTGCTTTTGATTTCTTCTAAGGCCTCTGTCAGCTGCTTCATGCCGTGAGTAATTGTTTTGGCAAAGCGCTCTTCTTCGATCCGAATCGCTTCGGTGATCTGCTCTTGTTTTTGAACCAGTTCAGGATAGTTCGGGTAGAGGCCGACAATGGTGGGGACCAGTTCGTTTAAGAAGGGTTTGTCGATGCCAATCAAACGACCAAAGCGAATGGCGCGACGTAAAATACGACGCAGAACATAACCACGGCCTTCGTTGCCGGGCGTAACGCCATCGCCAATTAACATCGTGCTGGCGCGTGAATGGTCAGCAATCACGTTAAGCGCAACATCATAACGCTCATGGCTGGTGGCATCAGGGCCTGCCATTGGTTTGATCTGGGCGATGATAGCCTGCATTAAGTCAGTGCCATAGTTGCTGGCTTTGCCCTGCACAACTGAGGCGATGCGCTCGAGACCCATGCCGGTGTCGATGTTTTTGGCCGGCAGCGGCACTAAGCTGCCATCAGCCTGGCGGTTAAATTCCATAAACACCAGGTTCCAGACTTCAAGGTAGCGCACGTCATCATCATGGCCAGGCGTCAGGCCTTTGTCGAGATGTTCGCCCATGTCATAGTAGATTTCACTACAGGGGCCGCAGGGGCCCGTTTCGCCAGCTGCCCAGAAGTTAGTGTCTTCGCCGCAGCGGAAGATTTTAGATTTGGGTAAGCCAACAGATTCATGCCAGATCGACTCTGCTTCGTCATCGTCGTTATAAACGGTGACATAGAGTTTATCTTCTGAAATACCGAGTTCTTTGGTCAAAAACTCCCAAGCCCAGGGGATAATCTCTTTTTTGTAATAGTCGCCAAATGAAAAGTTGCCGAGCATTTCAAAGAAGGTATGGTGACGGGCTGTAAAGCCGACATTGTCGAGGTCGGTGGTGCGGAAACACTTCTGACAAGTCGTCGCACGCGGATAAGCAGGCTGCTCAGTGCCGAACATAATCGGCTTAAACTGAAGCATGCCGGCGGTTGTCAGCAACACAGTCGGATCGTTATAGGGGATCAGCGAAGAGCTGGGCAGGTGTTTATGTTCCTTGCTCTCAAAATAGCTGATAAATTTATGCCGGATTTCGGCAGCCGTCAAAGGGTTCATGGGTGCATTACCTCGCTGGAGCTTGATGCACAGTATAACATCCGCACTCAGCCGCCTTATAGAGATTTGGCCTGTGTGCCTGATTTTGTCGGTTTTTGAGGCTTGTTTCGGCTTAATTAAGTCCTCTGGAAACATATTTTTAAGATTATTAATAGATCGCTAATAGTTTAGATTATGGTTCTGAGTATCGAGGCAAACCGGCTTTTAAACTCAAGTGACTCAGGAATCATTAATTTTATGCAGCGCCAGCTTCTCCTTAAAAACATAGCCCGTATTGTGCGGATTTACTGTGGTTCAGATCAGACCTTATCTGGCATATCATCAAGAATTTTGTCAGGCGGCAGTAGGGGTTCGGCATCTAGCCTCAGTCCCAGCTCCAGCGGTAGCCAGATCTGATTGCTGTCTGGTAGCCAGAGTCCCAATAATTGACGGCCTTTGGGCACCATCTTTAAAGCTTCTCGTCGCCAGAGAATGCCTGTGGCTGTTTGCTCTTTGTCGGTTAGCCAGAACAAAGCCGTGATGGTGACATGTGAGCGACTGCTAAAGGGAGTTAAACGTTTGCCGTGGCGCACCACGCTGCCTGTTACCACAATACCTTCAAGCAGGGCTCGTTTACGTAACGCGAATTGTTGACGTGCGTGACGCTGAAAACCAATAGCAATGCCTGCCAAAACCATCGCACAAAGCAGTTTTAAAACTACTTCACCCGTTATTAGCAGAGAGCTTAGCGCCATCAGGACTCCCACCCAGGCCAGCCAGCCAACAACTTTCCAGTTTCTGAGGCCAGATTGCAGATCTAGGTCATCAAGCAGCTTTTCAGAACGAGGGGTTTCAGAGCTAAGTTTGAGCGTACGCCAGGCAGGTGTCATGGGAGCAGTTTACAGGAAGGGCTATAAAGAGGCTGAGGCTTTGGGCCATAGGCTGTGAAGAAGCCAACTTATTGTTCAAGAAATGCATGGAATATGAGCTTAAGCTTCAGATTCATCACACTGAGCAGGTATTAGATTTTCAAAGCATCTCAGCCCATAGCCTAGACGGCTTTTTTTACTGGAACCAGCACATCAAAGATTGTCTGGCCCAGGTCTGGGCGAAAGCGATGATCGTAGATTTCGATATCAGGACGCTGGTCAAACTCGTAGCCGGATTGAGGCGCCCACTCAGTGTAAATACGGCTCATAGTCTTGCGAATGTCGCTCAGTGGGCCGGTATGGGTAAAGCGGGCGTAGAGGCCGCCAGGCAGTTGTAAAACGGACATGCCTTCAGGGATCTGATCGGTGTGGGTGACGGGTTTGCCGGCCAGATAGTCCAGTTCGCCTTCACAGTCTGCTTCGGCAATGATCACACCCAGGCTGATTTCTGGATCAGCTGACTGAATCTCACTGATGCGCGGAAACAGCTTCTGCCAGAGACCGGGAATCACCTCAAGATTATTGGCTTCTGGTGATAGTGCCGACATAAAGCGGCTTCTGAAACCGATCACCGTACGCGGGGGTTCAGTTACAAGATCAGGTTTAAGCATAGGTCCTCCAAAAAATGTATTGATCTGCAGGGGGCTTTGAAGCGCAAGGCGAACTCCAGGGTGGCGCGCTGCGCCGGGTGTCAGGCCAAAGTGCTGGCGAAAAGCGCGGGTAAACGCCGCCTGGGATTCAAAGCCGTAGCGCAGGGCCAGCGGCAGAATCTTACAACGAGTTTCTCGCAGTAAACGTGCCGCCTCGCTCAGACGCCGGGCTCGGATATAACCGGCTGGACTCAGACCGGTAACCGCAACAAAAATGCGCTGAAAATGCCAGCGTGAGTAACCCGCCCGCTCAGCGAGTTCGCCAACGCTCAGCGATTGCTCCAGATGGGCCTCGATATAATTCAGAAGATCCTGCAGATCTTGATGTGCTTGCATGTATTCAGTGTGCCCCAAACAGAAAAATTGGGTTTGACCATTTGTGCTCAGATGACAGGATAGCGTTAAACTCTTATCAAAAAGCCGGTCAGGGGACTTGGGTCCTTGTAAATCCCTTTGCTTTAATGAATTTCAGGACCTTTGTGGGCCAAAGTCGGGAGGAAGCGAATTTATGAAATGGCAAGATTTGACGCGTAGTGGCAACGTCGAGGACCTGCGTGGTTCCGGAGGCGGTCTGCCGATTGGGGGAGCCGGAATCAGCGTTGGCGGTCTGGTTTTAGCACTCGTGGCGGGCTGGATCTTTGGCGTTAACCCACTGACCATTCTGGGCCTGATGGACAGCGGTAGCCAGCAGGCGCCGACCACTCAGCGCGGTGAAGCGCCGCCCGACAATGACCAGCAGGCTCAGTTTGTCGAAGCCGTTCTGGGCCATATGGAAAAAACCTGGAAAGTGATTCTGCCCCAGCGCTTTCAGCCTGCCAAACTTGCGATTTTTAGCGGCGCGGTTCAGTCAGCCTGTGGCTCGGCCAATTCGGCAATGGGTCCTTTTTACTGCCCGCCCGATCAGCGTGTCTATCTCGATATGAGCTTTTTTAAGGAACTCGAAACGCGCTTTGAGGCTCGCAGTGATTTTGCCCGCGCGTATGTAATTGCTCATGAAGTCGGGCATCATGTTCAGAACCTGATGGGAACTTCAGATTATGTACAGCAGCAGCGCGCCCGTCAGAGCAAAGCCCAGGCCAATCAGATGTCGGTTAAGCTGGAGCTCCAGGCGGATTGTTATGCGGGTGTCTGGGGACATTATGCCCAGCGCGATAATTTGCTTGAGCCTGGTGATTTAGAAGGCGCTTTAACAGCGGCTTCAGCAATTGGCGACGATAATTTACAGCGCCAGTCTCAGGGGCGGGTGGTGCCTGAATCGTTTACGCATGGCTCATCTGCTCAACGTGTTAAATGGTTCCGTCAGGGGATGACAACAGGCCGACCAGAAAGCTGCGATACGTTTTCAGCCGGCAAGCTCTAAACTCAGGCTTGATGCAATCAGCGCTCTGTTTAAAATTTAAACAGAGCGCTTAAAAATTTTTTGCTTGACAATTATCATAATGCATCATATCGTTTTTGATATTGAATGATAATTTGAAGATGAGGTCAATAGAGATGAGTCAGGCAAGGGATCAATCCTCAGAACAGCTTAATGAATCTAACGACGAATTACTGAGCATGGATGAAGCAATCGATAAGCTTCGCACCACTCGCCCCACTTTTTATCGCTGGCTGCGCAGCGGAAGGATTAAGGGCTTAAAAGTGGGGCGTCAATGGCGGTTTAAGTCTCAGGATCTTGAGCGTTTTTTACAGGGCGAAGCGCCGCGGATTGATTTGCCGATTAGTATCGGGCCTCTGTTATCTGAACTGGGTTTATTGCTAAGTGAACACATCACCCTTCCAGAAGTAGCTGAAAATGCGGCTGGGGCTTTAGAGCGCATGCTGCAATTAGCTGTAAGCTTAAATGCAACAAGCTTACATCTTGAACCCGTGTATCTGTCGGAAGGCAAGCCATTGGCGGTTTTACGAGGTCGAGTGGATGGGTTATTAAGCTCTCTGGCTGAATTTGATCGCCGGCTGCTTCCGCCGCTGATCGAGCAGGCTAAATTGCTGAGCCACTGTGATCCCCATGTTTATGACCGGCCTCAAGAAGGGCAGTTTAGTTTTGAGCTGGCTGAGCGTCGTTTTGAGTTGCGGACACTTTGTTTGCCAACGGGCTTGGGTGAATCCCTGAGCATCCAGATCCTTGAACAGACCTTGACTGAAACGATTACGCTTGAGAAATTGGCTTTGCCAGAGCATGTTTATGCTCAGCTGACCCAGGCACTTAAACGTGGATGGGGTCTGATTGTGGCCAGTGGACCAACGGGTTCAGGCAAAACGACAACTTTACATGCTGCTTTAAATCATGTCGCGGGCCCCCAGGTTAAAACGCTGGCTTTAGAAGATCCAATCGAGCGTTATTTTCCCTGGGTAACTTCAATTGGCCTAGCACCTGGTCAGAGTTTTGGTGAACTGCTCAAAGCCGCTATGCAGGCTGATCCAGATGTCTTAATGATTGCTGAACTCCGTGAGTTTTCAGAACTTGAGAAGGTCATGCGCGTGGCATTGACGGGTCATTTAGTTCTGACTAATCTGCATACCAGTGATTCGGTTCAGGCCTTGCGGCGACTGGCAGAAGCCGGTGGCAACGCTTATAGCGTGACTGAATCTCTAAGTCTGATTGTCAATCAACGCCTGGTCAGAAAGCTCTGCCAGGAGTGCCGTCGTCAGGCACCTGCCAATAATCGTCTGCCAGATGCCCTGCTTAAGTTGCTCAGCGAACACGGGCTCAAAATTCCGATGACCCCGTTTTGGGAGGCCCCCGGTTGTAAACACTGCCAGACCGGTTATCGCGGTCAGATTCAGCTAAGCGAAGCGTTAAGCCTGACGCCTGAACTCAGTAAAGCATTATTGTCTGGGGCTTCTGCTGGTGAACTGCGCATGATCTGGCAGGCAGCTGGTGGAAAAAGCTGGCTGCATGACGGTATGCAGC
>CAJYHH010000263.1 GCA_913773825.1 Candidatus Sericytochromatia bacterium
GAGCCATATAAGCAATGGTGCCAAGCATCGTGCCGTCACTGGTTTGAGAGACGCTTTCAGCCTGTCGCGCAACGCCAAAGTCCATTAAAATAGCCCCTCGCTGTGGGACAACCATGATATTGTCTGGCTTGATATCGCGATGCACGATGCCCTGGCAATGGGCGTGATGTAAAGCATCGGCAATTTCAGATAAGCGCAGCAGCAGATCGGTAAGACTGGGCTGAGTCTGGATATATTCAAAGAGTTTTTGACCGGCAATATATTCCATGACAATGGCGGGGCTACCCTGCCGTTGACCCACTTCATAAACCTGTGGAATATGCGCATGTTTTAGCCGCGACAGGGTATCCCCTTCCTGTAAAAAACGCGTCTCCAGCTGATGGCGAAGGGATGTCGGGATGTCAGGCGCAAGCTGCATCTGTTTAAGTGCTACGGGTTTGCCGTCTGCTAAATGATGGGCTAAATAAACCTTGGCGCTGGCTCCTTCTCCAAGCTTCTGTTTGATCTGATAGAGATGATCCAATTTGTTTGGCATGGCTTAAAGTATCCCCCTGTCAGTATTTCAAGCTGTAAGTTGGAATGCTTTTTAAAAGCGCCATATGTCTATCAAATTGTGTCAATCAATTCGATGACATATGGGGCCTGGTCACTTGTTTGATAAATTAAAAATTAATGATTAATGAACATCTTAAGCACAGATCTAGGTTTTTTGCAAAATTAAAATGAATTTTGCAAAATGACTCAATATGGCAGAGCGGGCGATTGTGTTCATGTGTTCTGGATAGTTTGGACTTTAGGCATTTAGTGATCAAAGCAAGGGGCTAGATCTTGGCGCTCTGGTTAAACAGAGCGGTTTAGAAAGTCCTTTAAAGTTTTGCGTGAAGTTTAGGATCCGTTAGCTGGGGCGCTGATGGGCAGGCGTCCTTGCCGCAGCTGGATTAAGCTTTCAGCCCAGGCATAGGCTTCTAAAGCCTCAATCACGCGCTGCAAACTGTCTCTCCAGGCTTGTTCCCGTAAGTTGACCTGAAACAAATCGCTTGAACCCAGCCCAAAACGCCGCTGCTCGGCTTCGGCCAGGGTCTGAGCAACCTGGGCTTCGGCCTGGGCCAGACGCCAGCTCTGACAGCTAATTTGCCTGGCGATGCCCGCACTTTGCAGCTCGTTACGCAGCTGCACACGGGCAAATTGTTCGCGGAGTTCAAGCTGCCCACGTTCAGCATTGAGCTGCCGTTGCTGGCCTTCGGCCTTGCGCTGCTGAATAGGCCATTCCCAGCTAAGACCGGCTTCTAGCTCCAGGGGTTTACGGCTTTTGTCGCCGGTGCCGACATCTTGAGACAGCGCATAGTAGATATCCAGTGCCGGTAAAAACTGGTTGTCCGCCAGGTCCAGTGCAATCCGGTTTTGCTCAAGCTGCAGATTAAGCCGCAAAATATCCGGCCGTTGGACCTGACCACGCTGAACCCAAGTTTCTAATTCAGCATCCTGACAATCTGTCGGTTCCGGCAGATTGGGCGCTTGATCCAGCGACAGACCCGGCACAAACAAACTCAGCTCAAGTACTTTTTCCTGGAGTTTCAGCGTGGCTTCGAGCAGCTTGGCGCGGCGATTCAGCAAGGCGCGCTGATTTTCGGTGAGTTCAATGGGTGCTCGCTTGCCGGCGAGGATTTCTTTTTCGATCTGATTCAGGCGCTCTTCAGCCAGGCTCAGTAATTCCTTGGCAATTCTCAGTTTTTGCGAGGCTGCCGCCCATGCCCAATAAGCTTTAAGCGCTTTTTCAGAGGCTTCCAGCTCTTTATCACGCAGATCCAGCTCGGCTACAGCAATTTGCAGTTCTAAAATAGCCAGCTCGGCGCGAATCGGATCAATGGGACCGTTGCGCAACAGCGGTAAACGGGCGCCCATCGAAAACTCCCCACCTGAAAGCGTGATTTTTTTTCCGTCATAGTCTGCAAAGTCTCCAGCACCCAGCCGGTAGGCGCCAAAAAAGGTCAGGCCCCACCACGGCGTCGGTTGCTCAATCAGGGACTCCAGGCGCAGTTGCCGGTAATAGCCCAGGGGGATTCCTTCGAGCTTGCCTTTAAATTTCGAATCAAAGTTACCCTGTTTTTCAAGCAGTTTAGCCCGTGTCTGATCGACTTTAAGCCGTGCTTCCTGAATCGGCGGGTAGCGCGTAAGTAGCGTCTGGCTCAGCTCAGACAGCTCAAGCGCAGAACTGGCCGAGACCTGCAGGCACCAGCCAAGCAGGCCTGTTGTCAGTAGCTTGGTCAGTTGTCTGCTCATGGTTTACTCTTGCGCTTAAATAAATAAGGCTCTTCGGTTTTGGCCGGGCTCTCGGCCAACTGGGGCGGGAATCCGTTAAACTGGCGCCAGAGTTCGTAACCTAAGGGGACGGTGTCCAGCAGGACCCAGCCTCTTGCGCGAACCCCCTGACGCAGATAAGCGGATTCAGGCCAGGCTTCGCTGGGACGCACGACAATCCGAAACTCACCTTTGCCGTTATCGCTGGCATCCACCAGCGTAACTTTTCCGCCAAAGGTTCCAATTGCCACAGAGGGCCACCCCGAAAACTGCAGGGCGGGCCAGCCTTCAAACTGAAGGCGTACATCGCGGCCTGGGCGAATCAAGGGAATATCCATGCCTTTCATATACAGCTCAACAGCCCGTTGGGTGGTATCGGGCACCAGCGTAGCCAGCGGATCGCCTGCTTTAGCATAAACCGTATCGGCAAAGGTATTGAGCTTCAAAATGGTGCCGGTTATGGGTGCACGGACTTCCTGATTGGCCTGACGGGCTAACTGGGTATCTAATTTGGTGACT
>CAJYHH010000264.1 GCA_913773825.1 Candidatus Sericytochromatia bacterium
CATTGTTGAGCGACGTCATGTAAACCGGCATCAGCTGCTCGGACGCCAACTTCTCTAAGCGTATTCCAAGCTCTATCTGTTACTTGCTGATTAAGCAGGGTTTGCAGGGGAGCTGGGTTTCCATGCACAAATGATAAAAAGGCGTCATCCAGCTGATCTAATGTTCCGCTATGGCCATTGATCTGAGAGAGGGGCTGAGCAGCGTTATCGATTAACGTTTGCCCGGTGGCTTTATCAATTGCAATGCGACTGTTATAGCCTTTTACCTGACCGACTTCGATGCCCAGTGACGTGAGCTCATTTTTAACGGCCTGAGCAAAATCAGCCGAATGACAGCTTTTGAGATCAAGTGTTTCTAATTGTTTGACCCCTGAATCACGCAGCAGGGTTGCAACTTGTTTAGCTGTTTTGCCACCGAGCAGGTTTCCGTCAATTGAACCATGGCCGACCAGTTCTAAGGTGCTGCTGGCTGTCAGGCGTTCAGGGGCAAAAACAGAGCCATCTTGTTTTAAGCGGATGCTGCGTGAGCTTTCGCTGACGCTCTGATAATGGGCATCACTGGCATTAGTTTCAGTCAGATTTAAGACCTGATGATTGGAGACTTTTTTGAGATTTTGGACAGCGGTTTGGAGTTCGTTGCTGCTAACGGCCAATAATTGTTGGGGTTTGGCATTGGCCAGACTGAGTTTTTGGCTCTGAGACTGGATTTGATTCGGTTTGGCCTGATCGATCAGGCTATTGAGCTCCTGATGGGCGGCATCAAATGCAATCACGCCTTTTAAGGTATTGGGCTTAGACGTGGGACTAGAGCCTGCTAACCGTGAAGGGCTTTGGGTTTGCTGGCCTGTAAGGGGCTGGGTCTTTTCAATCTGAGGCGTTTGCTGAGAGATTGAAGGTTTTTGAGTTTGGAAATTCTGTAAATTTTGTGAGCGAATGGCAAAATTAGACATGCTTACCCCTGAGCATATTGTGATCGGTTCACGGGTCTCGAAAAATTCTCTTCAATATCATACCAGAGCACAAGATGATTGAAAATGCTCGATGATTAAAGGCTTTCTGAATATTTATTTTTCTGGTTATTCGTCAAGTTAGGGAAACTATTTTAATGTTTTTGCGTTTAAACTTAAATAATTTATATGGGGGCTCTTGCAAGTCTTTGCAGACAGAGGATCTGGTTCTATGATACGGAGTGTTGCGCAGCTTATGCGCCAAGGGATTCATCTAACAGATTTCAAATTAATCTCCAGGAGAGTACCAAAATGCCAGATAAACAACAGACTCAGAGCCAGAGTGAAAGCGAAAATCCCGTCATCCCCTCACCGAAGCCCAAGACCAGTGGGCGGCCCCAGAGCAATCAGGACTGGTGGCCCAATCAGCTGGATTTATCGGTCTTGCACCATCATTCCCATCTCTCGAATCCGATGGAAGCAGACTTTGACTATGCCAAGCAGTTTCAGCAATTAGACGTCGAAGCGCTCAAACAAGATCTGATTGCGCTGATGACAAGTTCTCAGCCTTGGTGGCCAGCTGATTATGGCCATTATGGGCCGTTTTTTATTCGCATGTCCTGGCATGCTGCGGGCACTTACCGAATTTCAGATGGTCGCGGTGGCGGTGGGGATGGTCAGCAGCGCTTTGCGCCTTTAAACAGCTGGCCCGATAACGCCAATCTCGATAAAGCCCGCCGCTTGTTGTGGCCGCTTAAAAAGAAATACGGCCAAAAAATTTCATGGGCTGACTTGCTGGTGTATGCCGGTAATGTGGCGATGGAATCCATGGGCTTTAAAACCCTGGGCTTTGCTTTTGGTCGCCCGGATGTCTGGGAGCCTGAAGATGTGTTCTGGGGCCCCGAAGACACCTGGCTGGGTGATGAACGCTATAGCGGTGAGCGTGAGCTGGCCAAACCTTTAGCCAATGTTCAGATGGGCCTGATTTATGTCAATCCAGAAGGCCCTGGCGGTGAGCCTGACCCCTTAGCGGCAGCCCGTGATATTCGCGATACTTTTGCCCGGATGGCGATGAATGACGAAGAAACAGTGGCTCTGATCGTGGGCGGTCATACTTTTGGCAAAGCTCATGGTGCCGCCCATGCAGACAAAAACATTGGCCCCGAACCCGAAGGGGGAGCCATTGAAGATCAAGGCCTGGGCTGGCGTAATAAACACGGCAGTGGGGCTGGTGGCGACACCATTACCAGTGGCTTAGAAGGCGCCTGGACCAACAATCCGACCAAGTGGGACAATGGCTTTTTAGAAAACCTGTTTAACTACGAATGGGAATTGACCACCAGCCCAGCTGGTGCTAAACAGTGGACACCTAAAAACCCTGAAGCGCAAAATACCGTCCCTGACGCTCATGACGCCAAAAAGCGCCATGCCCCGATGATGCTGACAACCGATCTGTCAATGCGCATGGACCCCATCTATGGGCCCATTGCCAAACGCTTTTTTGAAAACCCCGATCAATTGGCAGACGCGTTTGCCAAAGCCTGGTTTAAGCTGCTGCATCGCGATATGGGCCCACGCTCACGTTATCTCGGCCCCTGGATTCCTGAGGTTCAGGACTGGCAAGATCCGGTTCCGGATCTAAAATCCACCGTGATTGATGATGAAGACATTGTCCAGCTTAAACAGCAGCTACTGAGCTCGGGCCTAACGGTCCAGCAGCTGATCTCGACAGCCTGGAAGGCTGCATCCAGCTTTCGTGGTACAGATAAGCGTGGGGGGGCAAATGGGGCTCGCATTCGTTTAGAACCCCAAAAAAGCTGGCAATCAAATGAACCTGAGCAGTTAGCGACAGTGCTTCAGACCCTTGAGCAGATTCAGCAGGACTTTAATCTGGCGCAAAGCCAGAACCAGGTCGATAAACAGGTTTCACTGGCTGATTTGATTGTGCTGGGCGGTTGTGCAGCCATTGAGTCAGCGGCTAAGCAGGCTGGGCATGAGTTAAGGGTTCCTTTTGATCCTGGCCGCACAGATGCCACTCAAGAGCAAACCGATCTTGAAAGCTTTGACGTGCTGGAGCCTATTAGCGATAGTTTCCGTAATTATCTGAACCCGAAGGATCCGCTATCACCAGAAACCCGCTTGCTGGATCGGGCCAATTTACTCAAGCTGACCGCACCTGAGATGACGGTGTTACTTGGGGGCTTACGGGCTTTGAACGCCAATTATGCGGATGCTCAACACGGCGTGTTTACGGATAGACCGGGCGTTTTAAGCAACGATTTCTTTGTCAATCTGCTGGATATCAGCACGGCCTGGCGTCCAGCTGCTGACCAGGAAAAAGTCTATGAAGGACGTGATCGCGTCAGTGGCGAGCTGCGCTGGACAGCCACTTCTGCCGATCTGGTCTTTGGCGCACACTCTCAGCTCAGAGCGCTGGCTGAAGTCTATGCCAGCGATGATGCCTCTGAGAAGTTTGCCCGTGACTTTGTCAAAGCCTGGCATAAAGTGATGAGCTTAGATCGCTTTGATTTATTAGCGCAACAGCGCGATAAATAACCTTCAGATCTAGTTTAGTTACAATCCTGGTTTCATTGAGACCAGGATTTTTGCTTGTTTAGATATTGTTCAGATATTGTTCAGATATTATTCGGGTTTTAAATCCACTTTGGCTTCGCCCGTTTCAGGGTCATAAGGGTAAGAGACATATTGATGAATCATTTGCCATTCCCCAGAAGCTGAAAAATCCGTGTACCCCTGGACCCGCTTTCACGTGAGCTGCCGTCACTTTCACGGGCAATCATTTGATTAAGACCCCAGGCCACAGCCAGATCACCTCTGACCATCATTTTTAAATCTGGAATATCCTATTTAATCGGGCCAGAGGCTGATTCTAACCCATAGTTACAGACTTCACGAACATTTTTTTGCCCAGATATTCAAGCGGCGTGTCGTGCTCATAAGACACAATGTCTTCTGCCATGTGCGCCATCAGCCCGTCTCAGTTTTATCAGCTGCCTTGGCAGGCCTGATGAATCTCTTTAATCGCTTGTTCTGACTCTTCTGATCCAGACACTACCCCAGTGTCGGTGTTTTACTCAGCAACATAGGGAAAAGAATGATGTTCATGGACCACAACCCAACGACCGTTTTGTTTTTGCAGGCCTAAGGTCAGACGTAATCTATTGTCGGGGTTCTGTTTAAACTCTTCAGGGGTGCCACAGCGCAGCAGGGCATAGGCAAAAGCCACATCTTCACCTGCTGTAATCTCCAGGGATTCAATCTCAAAGGCTGCACCCGAGGCCTGATATTCAAAAAAGGGGGGCCAGGCCTGACGATAGTTTTTAATTCCGCGAATGCCTTGATAAGGGGGCGGTACGTCAAACATCACGATATTTTCAGCGTGATCCGCTAAAACCGTTGCCAGATCGCCGGTATGGACGGCTTTGACCCAATTTTCAATCAGGCTGCGGATTTGACTTTGATTATCTGACATTTTAGGGCCTCCGTTAGGTAAATAAACTGATTATTAAGTTAACTGATTAAATAACATTGAGATTTTAATCTTTGTTCAAAAAACAAACTAGAGAATCTTTTATCTGTTCTGAATTGAATCGCTTAGACAAAATAGGCCAAAAGCTTTCTCTCATTTAGCTTCAGGCTTGTATCTTTTTGCTGTCAAAATTGAGACCAGTTAATTTTTAGGGCTCTCAACAACATAAGCTCTTAGTTCAGCTAATTGGCCCGCTTTAAACTTCCAGACATCGCTATAAAGAGAATGGGTTTCCTGGCCGGCCTGATCGGTTAAGGTGATTTTACCAATTGCGACTACAAAGTCATCTTCAGCAATTAAGTTTGAGACATTAAACTTGGGTGGATGAACGTAAGTTTCTTTCATCCACTTGCGGACAGCTTCTTTGCCAGTTAAGGTTTGGTCGCCGAGCATATGCCAGGTGGTGTCTTCGGTACAGTGGATTAAAAAGCTTTCAAAATCCCCTTTGGAAATGGCTGCATTGGCGCTTATCAGAGTGGCTTTATTAGCTTCAGTTTTGTTTGTATCAGTCATGATTGAGCTCCTGTTTAGATCATTCTAAGTAAGTTATAAGTGAGTTATTTTAGGCTAGTCACTTTAATCGCTTCAAGAGAATCTTTGAATACCCAAAACAAAATCAGTTGATGTGCTGAAATTCTGTAAAAGCTGAATCAAAGCAGCGCTCAAAGCCTGTGTTAATAACAATCTGGCAGTCTAAGCTTAGGGGTATAACATCATTAGTGGAGGATATCATGGCTACCAACACACAAAACACTCAAGACGACGAACAGACCACTCAACCAGAGACCAAGCCGCCAGTAAAGCATCTGGATACTACGGATGCGCCGGTGCCTTCAGCTGCGCCTGTGTCTGGCGGTGAGCCTGCACCGATGGTGCGCGATGAGGCGCCTAGCGCTGACCCCTATGCGGTTTCGCCTCATGTAGAGGGTTACGCTCCTGCCAGTAATCCGGATAGCCCTAACCTGGATGACACACCTGGCATCACTGAAATTGCACCTGACGCCACCAGCGAACAGATGGAATCTATCAGCAGCCAGAATCAAGGCCCAGAACGTTTAAACATTCATTAATCGCTAGGCTAGCTGATCAGAACTGAGGGACAAGCGTTGGCCCTCAGTTTTGTTTTTAGAGAATGAAACTCGATAAAAAAAAATTATGATCCCTATAAGTGAATCCTCATTATCTTTTGGGGAGAATTGTCTTTATACTTATCTGTAACTAAATTAGTTTCAGATAAGGACTCACCCCATGCCTTGGATTCTTGACCCGCTTCATACCCAAATTGGTTTTTCGGTTCGCCATATGATGGTCTCAACTGTGCGTGGCCAGTTTAAACAATACTCTGGTACCTTGCACCTCGACAAAGACGACTTTACCCGCTCAAGCGTCAGCGGTGAAATTGAAGTTGCCAGCATTGATACCGGCATTGCTGATCGCGATAATCATCTGCGCAATAACGATTTCTTTGATGTCCCCAATCATCCCAAAATTCTCTTCAAAAGCACACGGGTTGAGCACAAAGAAGACAATGTCTATCTGGTCTATGGTGATTTGACCATGCGGGGTGTGACCAAAGAAATTGAGCTGGAAGCTGAATTTAACGGCATTGCCAAAAACCCTTATGGCCAAACCATTACAGGCGTTAGCGCCAATGGCACGATCAACCGCACCGATTTTGGCGTCAACTTTAACGGCATTCTCGAAACCGGCGGAGTGGCGTTAAGTGAAAAGGTCAAAATCCACATTGAAGCTGAAGCGGTCTGGCAAGACGAAGCTCAGGCTTAGTCCTCGTTCTGATTGAGTCATAAATCAAAAGAACCCAAAGCTGGATAAAAACAAGCCAGCTTTGGGTTTTAAATTTGCGCTTAAAGACTCGGTAGCCTTTTAAGGACTCCCTTAAGGTGGCGCCTTCTCAATCCAGTCCAGTCATGACGTTCTAACAAGCGCTGGATCAGTTCTGCAGTACCGGGCAGTTTAGCTTTACATACTCCGTCTAAAATTTGACTTTTTAACCTGTTTTGAGGCCTGATAAGCTGCTCTAGCTCTGGTAGATCTTCAGCTGTCAGGATGCGCGCCAAATAGTTTTTTAGACTGAAAGACCTTTGATGTCTGGGAGTAGAGCGCTGATTGTCTATCGCCAGATGAGGTAGGAGCCGTTTAGACTGTGCGGATGTACAGACATTGGCTAGAAAATCGACTATGTAATGTCGGTTTGGGTAGTCCTCGTCTTTGGGACTAATTGGAGCCAAACCATCAAGGGCATCAAGCTGTCGCTCACAACAATTATGGAGTAAAGGGTGAGAGGTATCTAAATTCCAAGCTTGTAAGACATATGTCAGGGCAGTTGTCACTTCAAGGCGATAACTCTGGTAAGGCAGATAAGGGTCAACAGGAAAAAATGGTATGAGTTGAGGTAACAACTAGCCTGACACAGGGGGATATCTTGCGCCAGTCAAGATGATGCCAAAAGTTGGCCCGTGACCGACCTGAATCGTAAAGTCAGCTTTGTTGAGGTGGGGACGCAGCTGTAACATGATCTGAAAACAGCGGCTAATCTCAGCTTCGGTGGTAGCTGTTTGTATCTGCATAAAGGCTCCTTTTTTGCTCCGCTCGATTAACAAGTGGGGCTTTGAACTATTGAGCTGGTTGGATTATAAGTCAGTTTGTAATGTGAAAACCCTAGTCTGTTAAAGTTTAATTTCGGCGGGTAAATATCGTTTTTGTCTTTCAAAAAACTCGTTGACGATTTTTTCGTTCTGCTTCAAAATATCGATAAATGTTCCAAGTTTATTTTTATTGATGATACTGAATGACGCACCATCTGATGTAATTTGGTAAGCATATTGTTGGCCTTGGAATAAGTTTATCTC
>CAJYHH010000265.1 GCA_913773825.1 Candidatus Sericytochromatia bacterium
CTTTTAAAGCCAATGCGCGGGTAATCCGGCGCGTGGTCTGGCCCGGAAAATACAAAAAGCTTTCCAGATCGACCCAGCGCCGGGCAGAAGCAATCGCGCAAATCATGGCTTCTAAATAAGCCGGTCCATCCAGATGCATACGCAAAGCGTTTTCAGTCAGCTGTGGGGTATAGCTGCCAATCGTGGGCTGGCCGGTCTGAATCTCAAGTTGTAAGCCCTGGCTGGGGTCAAAGCTGATTTGCACATCCGTGGGCTGAATCTGATAAGTTTTACCCAGGATTTGCACATCTTTAAAATACCAGGTGTTATGGGCCTGAATCTGCACTTCGCGGGCGGGGTTGATTTCTACCTGGCTGTTAATATCAGCATGAAGATGCAGGCGCTCAAGCACTTCGCTTAAGGCATGGCCGCCAGCCTGGATTTTGGATGTCTCTGATTCATTAAGATGAATTTCAAGCTCGCCTTGAGCGCTAAAAGAGACTTGTCCGTCAGGCATGGCCTGCAGCGCCATTTTGAGCGTCAGCCTGTCACCTTGTTCCCAGCTGACGCCGCGTTGGCCTTTGGGGTCAGAGCTGGTTATAAACTGGACCTTGTCAAAGACCATTTGCAGATTGCGATCAGCATCGCGTCTAAATACGCAGTAAATCTTTTCAAGGCCCGAAAACTGAAGGTAATTGCCTTCTCTGATCGGAATAATAATCTCGCGCAGATGAGGCCTGATATACAGATAACGGCCATGGCGCCTGATGTTGAGCCCCAGTTTTAAATAGCTAATATTGTGATTGATGCGGGTTTCGACAAGCTGTTCAAGCAGTGACTGCATCGCTTGTAGCAGAAGAATCGCCGGTAAATGATGCCGACGCAGGCTCAGAACCAGATGACCTTCTTCACTGATACTCAACTGAATCTCAAGATCGGTCCAGGCTGTTTTTTTTAGCAGCTGAATCCGGCAGCTCAGCACATAAAAGCCGCACTCATCATAAAACACATCAGTCAGCCTGACGCTAAACCAGGGCGGGATGCCAAAGTCGCGTCCCTGATACTGCCGCAGCCACTGGCTCAAATGTTCACGGTTTAAAGTCAGATAGCCATTCAGATAACCATCAATGTCTTCTAGACCGGTGGTCACAATCCCATTAGAATCCGTTAGGCTCAGCTCAAGCTCAGCCTGAGCATAAGGCGTCTGA
>CAJYHH010000266.1 GCA_913773825.1 Candidatus Sericytochromatia bacterium
AGTTGACATTAAATTTATTAAACAGCTCAGCGCCGTTAATTTTTAGCTCACCCCCAACAACTGCTGAAGCAGAAGCCACAGGCGTGGGGCTTGTGCCAGGAACAGGTGAATCAGAAGGTGTTGGAGCCGGACTGCTTGAAGGTGAGGCGGATGTAGAAGGTGAAGGTGAGGCAGAAGAGCTGGGCAGGGTCGGCAATTTCATCTGTACATCACAGGCAGACAGCATTAATCCGGCAACCAGACTGAGTGAAGTAAAGGCAGTGAGTTTAAAACGCGTCATCATAATAAATTTCTCCTTGTTCAATCGTAAAATCGTCCACTTACAAGGCGGCCCTTCACTTGTAACCCGAATTGACTGAATCAGCAAGCGCCAGGGCTCACATTCAAGCGGGTCAGTTTTGACGAAATGTTAAGGTATTACAAACGAATGAACCAGCCCACTGAGAACACCAGGCTATAGATCAGCAGCAATTTATTGGTCTGGCCCAAAATCGGATTTAAGGCAGGGGTAGAATCCAGAGCCAAAACTTTTTTCATAGCGGGAATCGCCATCAACATCACAGCGCTTGCCAATAGCGAAAATGGCGCCTGATGATCAGTCAGAAAATAGATCAACCAGGGCATTAAAGCGGCACCGATCCAGCAAAACAGATATTCAGCCCGCGCAAAAGTGGGCCCAAAACGCACAGCCAGGGTGCGTTTATTGCTGGCAGCATCCGTTGTGCGATCGCGAAGATTATTGACCGTCAAAATGGCCATTGAGAGCAGGCCTGGTGCAACAGAAGCCCACAACACAGCAGAACTTACTGTCTGAGTCTGCACATAATAAGTACCGGCTGTAGCCACAAAGCCAAAGAACAACAGAACAAACAGATCACCTAAGCCAATATAAGCCAGTGCAAAAGGACCTGCTGTATATAAAATGCCGCTGGCAATCGAGAGCAGCCCCAATAACAAAATCGGCCAACCGCCCACATACATCAAATAAAGTCCTGGTATAGCAGTCAGCGCAAAAGTAATTAAAAAGGCGTTACGCACCTGTTGAGGACTGACCAGTCCAGCCTGGGTAACACGCGTGGGACCTAAGCGCCCTGCATGATCGGTGCCTTTGAGGAAATCAAAATAATCATTGGCAAAATTAGTGCCGATCTGAATCAGGATAGCGCCGAAAGCCGCGGCTAAAGCAGCTAACCAGGCTCGGTAACCGTCACCAAAAGCCAAAGCAGTACCAATCAGAACAGGTGCAAGTGCAGCCCCCAGCGTTCGGGGACGGGCCGCCATAACCCAGATTTTAAAAGGAGAAAGAGAGGGGTTCAGAGAGGGAGTATTAGATGGGGAGCTTGATTCAGACATCGCTCCAGCTTAACCGATCTTGGCCTGAGCCAAAAGGATTCAGGGCAGTAAAGCGCCGCTACGCGCATCAATCCGCCAGTTTCCAGCTTCTGAACTCACTGACCAGATCTGATCTGACTGTTCCATTTTGAGTGGAAAGCCAGGCTCTTGTAAGCCTTCAAGCGTTAAAGCCACAGCATCACTATCAAGCTTAGCCAGGTTAACATCCCTTAAACTCAACATCTGCTTTAGCTCTTCTGAATTAAGGGAACTGCGCTGATTGAGCTGACCCCGCTCATAAATCAAAAGTTCTTGTAATTGAGCAGAGATAAAAAAGTAGCTCCACTCTTGACTGCGGCCCCCTCGCTCTACCCAACGACCCTCAACTTTGACCAGACGGACATCAGGGCTATTTGCCAATGCTGCCCCCAAACACTGAGCCAGCCCTTCGGAGGCTGTATAAAAATCTTGAAGTTCGGCCCTGACCTGAACTGGCCTGGATAGCTGAAGCACCTGCTGTTTAGCCCCCGAGCTTGTACAGGAGCAGATCCCGACAATCAGGATTAAAAAAAGCCCAAACCGGCAAAAGACATGATTTTCAGACTTCATTTAACCCTTACTTAACACATTTTATTCTAGAGCTAACTTTTATTATGCAGTATCCACAAGTAACAGATAGAGCTTTATCATTAGCCTTCAAAAGATTTTTAATTTAAAAAACTGAAAAAATGTCAAAATGGCACTTGCAGATTCAGAGTAAAAATATTAAGATAATCATAACAAGGTTAATTCCAGGTTATGTTAAGTTAACTTTCTAAGAAGAAGGATTCAGATGATGCAGACGACGACTTCGAGCATTCACAATCGCGGGACCTTCCATTTTGATGAAACTGCATTTCGCTCTGGCGACAGCAGTAAGGATCGCCAGTCTGGTGGCGAAACCTATATGCCCTACCAACAGGGTGATCAAGTTCAGTTCCGTCCTGGCCAGTATTGGCAGCCCGAAGCCCAGCAAGGTAATCTGACTCAATTTATTGAGCGGGTTTTTAACCTCGATATTCGCGTCATTACATCCGCGATTGCCGCTTTGATCTTTGCAACGATCTTTCATGCGGCTTTCGGCGCTCATCCAGCCCTCAGTGCCGTACTTGGCCTGGTTTTCTTCGTCGTCTGGTATGTCATGAGCTTCTTCGACTTCGCGCGCATGATGAACAATGCCCAACACGGGCCGCGCCAAAGCAGACATTCGCATCATCAGGTTCAAGCAACCTTTTGATATAGCGCTTATGCGCTAGAACTTTTGATTTAACCTTGCATGACTATCCATTGGGTGGTCATTTTTTTTTGCTTAAATCAGGCCCGCTTCATAAAACACCCTCCAGACAAGCCTGTAAACAAGATTGTCAACAAGCCAAAATCATGATCAAATCAAGCATACAGCCCACAGTTTAAATCTGATCTCAAAGCATTTGTTTACCAAAGGTATCTTTGTTGACATCATGTAAACATAGGTGCTAGACTAAAAACATGTAAGCAACCCAACTTCAATCGCATCTGGAGGATCGCCCATGCACCGTCGTCTTTTGCTTTCTCTGCTCATGTCCAGTCTCGCTCTGACCGCTTGTTCCGCTCCGCTCAACAACTCCCTCAACCAGACCCAGAATCCCCAGCAAGTTCAGGCTCGCCCTGTTCTGGCTTCGGCTCTTATCAAACGTCCGCTGATGCTCGGCACCGTTAACGGTGTGGTCCAGCCGGTTGCCGCTGTGATGCCTGTCTCTGACGGCACCTTTAGCATTCAACAGGTCTCAAGCGCAGGTTCTGCCGGCAGCGGTGTTACTGTCGCCGTTCCTATTTCTGCTCGCGCTGATGCAGCCATCAGCCGCCCGGCGATTGCACCCGGCTATTATTACGGTGGTCATGATTTTAATCAGTACACCATTCAGTTTGCTGAAGAAAACATCTATAAAGCGGCCACCGGTAACACCCTTTTAAACGTTTACAATCAAGACATCAAGTCGATTGTCGGCGAATGGGACAGCACCGGTCGCCTAATCGACAGCCGCGCCAATATCGGCGGTGCTGAAGAAGAATGGGTTTACCTGCCCGGCAAAGACGGTGAGCCGCTGCGCCTGCGTCCCAATTATGTCTTCCGCTTTGCCTCTACCGCAAAAAAAGAAACCCTTAACATCTATGTCTTAAGCAACGAAATCCGCGTTCATCGCATGGTCTGGGGTGAGCCCTCAATCGCGATCGATAAAGTTCAGATCGACTCTGACAAAGCGGTTGAGATTGCTAAAAAAGCCTTTGCTGACCGTACAACCAAACCCGGTTATCCAGTCTACCCTGAACAGATCGAGCCCAATATGGACGTGATCTACGAGATTCCAACTGACTTAAAATGGAACGTTCAGCTCAGCCAGCAAGACCGTAATCAGATTCGCTACTACGTCAATTTTAACTTTCAGAAACAGGTTCAGAACTCTGGTGCTGTTTCATCACCTAAACCTGAGCCAGCAGCAGTCAATCAGGCATCCCCTGATAGCCCTGTCAGCAATGTCGCAAGCTCGAGCCCGGCTGTTCCGCCCGATTATATGCAGTACTACTACGGCTCAGTTGAAATTGATGCCATCACAGGCGCGATTAAGAGTCTGAACCGTCCAGTCTATTACGCCCCTTATCCTATGCCGATGCCTGTTGCAGTCCCCGGTAGCACAATTGGTTCAGCGGGTGTGGCAGTTGATGCAGTTGCCTCTGGCCCATCGAAATAAACAAAGGAGCCTGAGAATATGAAACGTTATCTTCCCCTCTTGCTGCTCCTGAGTGCTTGCAGCAGCAATCTGCCGGGCGCTCAGCTGCCCAATCCGTCCAGTTCATCTAATGTCACGGCATCGGCCAATCCCAGTGGCCAGAACACTTCCGTCCAGACGCTGTTTGGCACAGCAAAAAGCAAACGTAGCCTGTCTTTAGATCTGTTTGCAGGCAGCGCCCAGGCCGGTAATGCTAACGCCGCTGGCGAAAGCGCAAGCAGCCCAGGCGCAGTTGGACAGGGTGCAACGGCTCCCTCTGCTGGGGGTATGGCGATGCCCGTACCAGCTCCGGCATCAGCGGGTCGCAGTGTAGCTGGCGATTCTAAAATGATTGGAATTCCATACGGTGAATTTAATCAGTATGTGCTGCAATTTGCTGAAGAAAATATCTTTGAAGCCAGTTCAGCAACGACTCTGTTAAGCGCTTATAACCAGACGGTTAAACCCCTGGTTACGCAATGGGACAGCACCGCGCGCCTGATTGAAAGTCAGGCTCGAATCGGCAAAGGCCCTGGCCAGGAAGAATTTTATTATCTGCCTGGTGATGATGGTAAACCCCAGCAGTTAAAAGTGAATTATATGTTCCGCTTTGCCTCTAGCCAGCGCAAAGAAACCCTGTTGGTTTACTTGACTGATACTGAGACTCGCGTTCACCGTCTGGTATGGGGTGAGCCCAATATTGACTTTAGCCGCATTAAGCTCGACAGCAATGCTGCAAAAGATTTGGCGCTCAGTGCATTTAACAGTCGCAGTGCAAACGGCGATTATCCGGTGTATCCTGATCAGACCTACCCGGGTATGGAAATTGTTTATTCAGTTTCCGACAATGCTCGCTGGCAGGTCAGTCTGAACCAGCAAAGCGGAGCCAGCCGCTATTTTGTCAGCGTGACAATCGAACAAGCCGCCACCAGCGATAACGAAAAGCCGATCGCTTATGGTTCAGCTGAAATCGATGCTGTCAGCGGCAAAATCACCTCGCTCAACCGACCGGTTTTTTACCGGCCGGTGACGCCAGCTGAAGCCCCCGCGCCGCGTCCGATGAACCCAGAAATTGATCCGGCCACGATTGGCCCTGCGGTTGCCCGATAAACCAGGGCACCCTCACTCCGGAGGCCGGATAACCGGCCTCCGGATTCTGTTTATTCCGCAAAAGGAGAATTTAGCGTGCCCAAGAGGAAACAAAACCCCGGCG
>CAJYHH010000267.1 GCA_913773825.1 Candidatus Sericytochromatia bacterium
AAAATACCCTGATTCCTTCAGGGGCAAATGAATCTGGCTGCAGGCCTCGTGGGCTATCTTTGAGGCCCAGTGCTTTTAAAATATACAATCTCGTTAAGGCGTGAGTGGTACGGCCTGCATGAAAAGCAAAAATCTCTTGTTCAACACTTTTGCGTGCTTCTGAGATTACTTTAAACATCTCTTGCTGATAAGTCGGGCCATCACTAAAGAGCTTGAGTTGATTGGCTGTGAGTTCAGGTCTGGCTGGCTGGACGGGCGGTAAAAGAGGGTAAATCTTGAGTTGATCAGGAAAACTGTACTGCCACTGAAAAGGCACAGCCTCAACCTGGCTATAGGTTTTATGCTCGACTTCTAATTGCTCAAGCTGAATCTGAAGCTGGCCGTCAGCCCGCAGATTCACTGGATCTAACTTGAGTTGCCCCTGGCCTGTAATCCCCAACTTACCTTTAGTGGCCTGGACGCGCTCGATTAGTTTTTCTGAACCTAAGCTAATCGGCCGCAAGTCATCAGGTTTAAGGTCTAAATCCACTTGCGTGCTGAGCTGATAAGCTAGGGCTTCAGTGGGATTACCGCAGATCTGCTGCTGGCTGATGATTTGATTTTTGCTTCCAGCAGCAAGCGAGCTGTTCAGGGTCAGTTTTAAACTACCATCTGATTCAATCTGAGAATAAAGGGTATGGGCTGCCAGGCTGCTGCTGGAATTAAGCTGGACTGAAGCTGGAAGATATTTAAGCTCAATTGCATCAGTTAGTTGAGTGATTTGGACTGGTTGATTTTCAAGCGCTGATTTGATGCGGGAATGTAGACGATTGAGAATCAGGCTTGACGGAATCCAGTTGTCGCGAAGCTGAATGCGTAGGGTATTTGCTGCTGGAAAGTCCAGATTAAGCTGAAAGGTGTCCCAAAAAATCAATTGGCTAATCAGTAAATGAAGCTGATAGCTGTTTTGATCATGGGTCAACTGCAAAAGCTCCAGATCCTGGACTTTGTCGCGGGCCTGCTCAAAGGCGTATTGAAGATGGGGCCAAGCCAGGCCCAGCGACAGATTGGCAGCCAGGATCCGACTTGAAGGATTGCCGTTAAGCGTGACTTTGCCATCAAATCCAGAACAGTTAGAAAGAGAAGTCGCTGTCAGTTGACTGAGGACCTGTTGGGCTTGAACATCTGGTTGATGATTGAGCTGCTCGTTTGGTTTAGCCTGGGCCTGGGCGGCACTAAGCCAGCCACCCCATACGATCAGAGAGCTAATAATTCGTTTTTTCATAATGAGCCTGCAGATGCCGCGATTTGTTCTATCATACCGCGAAGCGGTGGCGCCCCGAGCGGAAGCCCTTGTAAACTGCAGATTAAACTGCTACCAAACTTATTCACCGTTTACCCACAAGATTATGCTTAAAAGGGAGTCCAACAAATGTCTGATTCCGATCTCAAACAAACGCTTAGCGAAAAAAATCTGCTTGTTCCTTCACAGCAATCTGGTGTTTCTTATGCCATGGCGCTGTTGATGGAAAAAGAATGTGGTCTGGCTGACCCCAATACCCTGAGTTTACCTGATGGCAGCCAAGTTACCTTAAAAGGCCTGACTGAGCTCTATGTCGAAGCCAAACCCGCTAAAGACTCTGAAATTGATGCGCTTGCGATGGTAATGGAATATGCGATCGCCCATTATGATCATCACCACGATCATGGTCTGCGTGATGCTGAAACCATCAAGATGCTTGATAAGCTCTCGATGAAGCCTGAGGTGGCTTTAGACGGCGTGGGCGCTGTAGTTCAGGCTCATCTGCGTCTTGAACTGAGCCTGAAAGATTATTCTCGGGCTGATGTGCGGACAGCTGTACGCCGGATTCAGCGTTCTGCCCAGCGCAATAGCAAAGGCAATGAGCGCGGCTATCTGAATCATATTCATCATTTGATGCATTAGGGCTGGTAACTCGCTGCAGGTCGCTGGTAGCCACCAGCTATAACATCACTTCAATCATCGCAACAGCCAGACCGATTAAACCACCTAGAGCGCCATACCAGATCAGGAGGCGGAAAATCGGTTTGGCAAAGTCAAACATTGCTTCAATTCGGGCCGGGTCCATTTTATGGACTTCGGCCCTGACTATTTCATCAAACGAAATGGGCTCCAGAATTTCACGATTATTGATGCGCAGGCTATCAACCAGGCTGTTGACGAGGATGTCTTCAAGCGCTTGTTTGGTTTCCTGCTCGATGTTGTCGTTCATGAGCTCGATAAAGCTAAATGTAATCGGTTTTAGCATTTGCTGCAGGTCCTGCTGAAAATGGCGGTTACGTGTATTTTGTCTCAGCGAATCAGCGTAATCAGCCTGGCCTGACAGGACGGGATTTAAACGCTCAGGACGGCTGGCGAGAACTTCAATTAAGGCTGTCAGATCGCGCTGGAGAATATTTTCATCCAGAAATCCCGTCAGATCGCGCTGCAGTTCATGAAGTAAGTCAGATAAAAGCAGGCTGCGCAGCTTGGCAAAACTGGCTGAAGAGTAAACCTTTTCTAAAAGTTGATTAAGCGTTAGTTCCAGCTGGGGGCCTGAAATCTGGGTGAGCAGTTCACGTGCTGAACGATCGGTGAGCAAGAGGCGTAAGGCCATACTTTGAAGCTCACCCAGCATTCTCAGGACATCTTTACGACGGTGGCTGAGGCGTTCTGCCAGATGCTGACGCATTAGGTCTGCTTCTGGTCCAAAGCGACGCAGAATTTCTTCTAATGAAGCCAGATCAAGCATTGACAACATATCTTGTAAGGCCAGATGGGCAAAAATCGATTCAAGTACCTGTGATGACAAGCGCTGTAAAATCTGGGCCAGGCTGGGATTATTCAGCACACGCTGCTGCAGAATGACGCGAATATTGGCCAGATCAAAGACTTGTTCATGCAGGCCCAGATCCGCCAGCTGAATTTTGGCCAGATGATTCTGGACATAGTGCTGAAAGACAACTTTTAGCTCTTGTTGTTTGCTGGCCAGATAAGTCGGCAAACTGCGATCGACCATGACATCCACTACACCACGGACATCACGGCCAACCCCACCAAAAAGCACCATCATCGATTCAACAGGCCCTTTTTTCTCAACTTCGCTTAAAACCATTCGCACAATGGTTTCTTTTTGATTGGCGCTGACGCGCAGCAAATAGTCACTCAGCGCCTTAATGATAATATCTGACTCGCTGACAGCCACGCTAATGAGTCGGCCGTCCCAGAGTTCGCCCAGACTGCGCTCTGAAGATAAGCCGCGGTTGAGGACGCGGGTTTCTAACAGATTAAATAGGGCTTGATGCCAGTGAGGATTTTGTAGTTGAGTTCCCAGCCAGGTAATCAACTGGGCCTGAATCGGACCCAATACAGATTTGGGCAATAAACGTGTCAGCTGCTGGGTCATTAATTGCTGCAGCAGAGGCGGTAAACGGTCTGCAACGGCTTCTGGCAATTTACCGCCGGGCAAGAGTTCAAGTACCCGGCTGTAAATCACTTCAACAGCGGCACTTAGGCCCTGCTCAAACAAATGGCGAGTCTCAGCCGGCAGGCGATCCATTAAGCGGGCATCATCCTGGCGGTAACGATAAAAAGTCTGGATCAGTGCATCGGTAACCTGTTCGCGGCTGAGTAAAATTCTATTTTCAAGTTCAGACTGCAGGCGCTCTTGATCTGATGTCTCCAGCTTAAATTGTTTCAGCTCCTGGACTAAATAACGAGCAATTTCTTCTCGATTGCGCCGGACTTCATGAAAAGCAACTCGAATCAAGTCAGGGGCCAGATGGTCGAAATTTTCACGTGTATAGGTGCGGATGGTTTCATCCACTACCGCATAGTCGTTTTCTGATACGACTTGTTTAATCACGCTTTTCCATTTGGGATGGTACTTCTCAAGAATCTGGACCATATTGTCTTTGGCGAGGAGTTTTTTATCAATAAAATTGACCATACTCTCGGCCAGCGCTGACTTGTTTTTGGGAAAAATCCCCGGTGTAAAGGGCAGGGTGATGCCTAAAAACTTACGCGGATGATAAGGCCTGAACAGCATTTTAATTGCCATCCAGTTAGTTCCGACTTCACTCAGGGCATACGAGAGAGAATAAGTAAACAGCGCCCAATAACCGGTCACAAAGGTGTGATAGCCTGGCACCAGCGAGAGCCACCACATGCCGACACCAACGCCTGCACCTAAAAAAGCTCCCAACAGCTTAATGGGCTCAAGCTCTTTACCCATAAAGCTTTCCATCTCGTCTTTTAGCTCATCGTTGCTAAAACGTCCAAAGCTCTCTTTGACTGCTACAAAGATTTTGCCGTCCAGCAGACGGTGTTCGCTAATCAGGCGCACCATCAGATTGACCAGCGTATCAGCCAGCTGACGTGGAAAAGCTCTGTTTTCGCAGAGCTGACGATAAATCTGGGTGCTGAGATGATAGAGATTAATGATTTTTTCCTGGCGCACAAGCTCCAGAAACTCATCAAGTTTACGCTTGTACAGACTGGTTAAGCGACTGCGTAGATCCGTCTGTAAGTTGCTATCTAATAATTTTTCCAGACTCTGGCCTGAAAAAACCTGACGGATTTCAACCGCAATCCGCTGGATCAAGGCTTCTTGAACAGCTGGGCGATTGAGCCAGCTGAGTGCCAGACCCTGAAGACCTTCACCCATACGCCCTGTTGTACCTGAACTCAGGGGCTGATCACGCAAAGTGCGCAACCAGTCTTTAATCCCTGTGCGTAACTGTAAAACAGCTTCTGGACTTTCAAGCCAGTGTTCGAGCGCAGCGCGTTTAAAAGACGGATACAGATGGCGATGAAAAAGCGTTTTGAGATTCAGTTCTGCAATGCCAGGGATTTCTTCCAGACGCATTTGTAATAGCTGATCTGCTGCTGCCAGATGCAGACGGGGAAAATAAATATTAATCAACTCCAGCAAAACCGCAATCAGTGCTTTGCGATCAAGCAAATACCGCTCTGCTAAACCAACCAGATCGCTAATATGTGTATGATTCAAAAATCGATTAAGCAAAGCAATGACATTTGGCCCTGACTGATTGGCCATCTCTTTGAGTTCACGCAGCGTGCTTTCAATAATCTGATACCGCTCTGCAAGCTGTTGGACAAAGATATTGCCAACCAGCATTTTAACGAGGTTTTCTGAGGCCAGATGAGTCTCAATCGCTGAGTTAATCAGGTCCTGCATCTCGTCGCGATTAATCGCAATCCAGGCTTCGAGCTGCAAAATCAGATCGGGCAGATGACGCTGTAAAAAGCTCAGCAAACTCTGCTCAATTGCCGGTGTCAGAAGCGAAGACAGTGGCATATCGAGTTCGCGCAAAATGTTGAGCACTTGCTCTAAGAGTTCATTGAGCAGTTCCTGGCCGCTTTCGCTGTTAAACAGCTGGCGCAGGCGTTCAAACAGAGAGGCTAGGGCGTCGTGATGAGCCCAGTCACCTAATAATTCAGCCATCGTGCGGGATTTTAAACTGGCTTCAAGCTGATCAAGTAAAGTATCATCAATCAGCATCTCAACCGCTTCATCGCCAAGTTGGGTAAGCAATTCTCCCCATTCCTGGCCAAGTCGGGCGCCCAGATCGATGGGCAGCAGGTTGTCGATCAGAGCGTCTACTAAAGGCTCTGGCAGGAGCTCACCCCAGGACATGATCTGAGCTTCCTGATGCCAGGTCTCTGTCAGATTCTGGCGATGGCTATACAAGGCAGCTGAACTCATTAAGAGCAGCTGTCTGACAACATGCTGGAGCTGATCAGGGCTTAAAACATCCTGGACTAAAATATGCCTTAGCAGCATCTGCTGACTGGGGCCTAAAATCTGCTCACTTTGTTCAATTAAAAACTCACGTGATTTTTCAATGGTGCCGCCCAGACCTTTTACCCCTTCAAGGGTGTCAAGATGGCGGATGTTTTCTTGAATCGTGTCTTGGACAATCGACTCAACCAGCATTTCAAACGTTTCTTTAAAAGCAGGCTTTTGAAACTCACTTGTAAGAGTATCAGGGCGAATCAGACGTTCTTCAACTAATTCGCTCATGGCGACTTCAAGCTGTTCACGATCCTCGATAATTTTAGCGCCGCCAATAATCGGGTAACGCCGAAACAGCATGTTGATTGCCAGGGTCTTGGTGACATAGCCGACAAAGGCCCCGGCGATCAAATTAATGATCAATAATGGCCAGTTCCAGTCCATGGACTGCAGATTAGCACAGGGGAAGAAGGTCGCGCTAAAAGCACTTCGCTTTTAGCAAAAAAATCTGCTTGTTAACCCAGTTTTTCTAAGGGGGCTGAAGACAGATGAAAAGTCTTTACCCCGCTGGGGAAGGCCACTTTAGCCAGCGGCGGAATAATTTTTTCGACCTGACCAATGCCTAATTCGGGGTGGCGAACGCGATCACCCGCTTGTAAGGCACCCCGGCTGGGTTTGGCTGCTGCTGGTGCTGGACGGGATGTCGGACTGGGCGGACGCATGGCTGGTGTTGGCCCAACTGCAGAACGCACTGCTTGAGCGCCGGAGGAACCAAACGCCTGAGCGGCTTTTTCCTGTAGGGCTTTGGCCATCGGTGAAAGCTCAACTGGAGGCGGGGCAGCAGCGCGTGTAGTGGCATTATTTGCTGATGGGGCTGCCTGAGGATGAGGCGTTGCACGTCCGGCCCAGCCAGTTTGACTGGGGGCGGGTCTGGCGCCAGGCAGATCGTTGGCCCCTTTTAAATTCATTTTTTTCTGACGCTGCTCGTACTCATGACGTTTATAATCAGCTAAAACTTCACCCGGAATCTGCAGATGCTGGGCGATCTCTACCATAAAACGTGAGATTTTTTGATTGGTTGTGGCGCGTTTATTACGGCGCTGATTGGCACAAGTCAAAAACAGTCTGTTTTTTGCGCGAGTCAGGGCGACATACATCAGGCGCCGCTCTTCTTCAACTGCGCGATCAGGGTCAGGTTCCATGAGTGAGCGAATATGCGGAAAGGTGCCTTCTTCAACAGCTGGAATAAACACAACTGGAAATTCCAGGCCTTTGGCGGCATGGACGGTCATTAAGCAGACTGCGTGATTTTTAGCCTTAAGATTGTCTGTGTCTGAGAACAGCGCAATTTTTTCTAAAAAGGCCGTGAGATCGGTTGGGTCTTCGGTATCTGCTTCAAATTCAATCGCAGCCTGAATCAAAGACTGAACATTTTCATGGCGGTCTTCGCGTTTTTTAGAATCAGGCTCTTCGTCAATATCAGCGCGATAGCCTGACTCATTATAAATACGCTCTAGTAAACCTGAAACAGTGGGCTTTTCTTTACGGACGCTGCCCAGCCATTTAACCAGCCACTGGACGTTATCACGCGCTTTAGAAGAAGTCAGTTGATCAACCACGCGCTCTGTGTGTAAAGCCTCCCAAAGCGTCAGGCCACGGCCTTCAAAACTGGCTGAAGTCTCAAGCGTCTCGACGGCTTTTTCGCCGAGGCCGCGTTTAGGGACATTAATAATGCGCTTGAGGCTTAGGCTGTCGTGAGGATTGTGAATCACGTTTAGATAGCCGAGCATGTCTTTAATTTCACGCCGGTCATAGAACTTAAATCCGCCCACAACGTGATAAGGCACGGCGTTTTGAATGAGCTTTTGTTCATAGACACGTGACATCGCGTTGGTGCGATAGAGAATCGCAAAATTGCCAAAAGGCAGTTCGTCTTGTTCGTTTAGACGCTGAATCTGTTTCACAATAAAAAGTGACTCTTCGTCTTCATTTGGGGCCTGGTGAAAGCGAATGGGTTTGCCTTGGCCACGAGTGGGAATCAAAGTTTTTTCAAAGCGTTCAGTATTGTGCTGAATCAGATCGTTTGCGGCATTGAGAATCGAGCCAGTTGAGCGGTAATTTTCTTCCAGCTTAATTAAACGAGCGTCAGGGTAATCTTCCTGAAAGCGCAGAATAATCCGGAAATTGGCATGACGAAAAGAATAAATACTCTGGTCTACATCACCAACGACAAAGACGTTGCGATGATGCTGGGCCAGGGTATGAATCAGCTCAAACTGAACAGAGTTGGTGTCCTGATATTCGTCAACCAAAATTTGTTCATAGCGCATTTGTAATTCATTGCGGACGGCTTCGTTTTCGCGCAGCAGACGCAGAGTTAAAAACAGCAAATCGTCAAAGTCCATGGCGTTGTTTTGTTTCAGCGCAAACTGGTACTGCTTATAGACCCGAATATGAAAGGGATCGTCTACTGAACCAGAGGGGATCGCATCAGGTTCAATGCCGGCGTTTTTAAACTTACCGACCATTTGCAGCATTTGATAAGCTTGATAATCTTTGGGATCCAGATTCATTGAACGCACGGCCAGGTCCATGGTTTTTTCCTGGTCTTTGGGGTCATAAATGACAAAAGTGCGAGTATAGCCAATATCTAAAGCTTCGATATGCTGTCTTAAAACTCTACAGCAAATACTGTGAAAAGTGCCTGCTGAAATCTTTTTGACCTGGCTCCAGCCGAGTAGCTTGGCCAGACGCTCTTTCATTTCTTTCGCTGCTTTATTCGTAAAGGTCACAACCAGCATATTTTCAGGTTGCGTGATGCCCTGAGTCAGTAGTCGGGCAACACGCTGAGTCAGGACGCTGGTTTTGCCTGCACCTGCGCCAGCTAAGACCAATGCAGGGCCATGGTTATGATTAACAGCTTCTTGTTGGGAGGGGTTGAGCATAATTGAATTTATCGGTGCTTTTGGTAACTGCCATTATACCCGTTGGGGCGGATGATGCAGACAGATGAAAACGTTACGAATTATAAAAGCCGCTTTGGGTTATCAAGGGGCATCAGCAAAATACAGGAGCTTGTGTGCTTTCGTGTTATGCTGGCAGCGCCGGGCCAGCACCCCATTCTGACTGAACGGCCCGCGCTCTTTTAAAAGGAGCCTATATGCCACAAAAGACCTTTGCTGTTTTGCTGACAACTTTGCTGCTCACGGCTTGTAATCCGCAGTCTTCTATACCAACTCGCCCATCTGCCTCACCCAGTTCAAATCCGAACCCTTCTAGCACGCCAAGTGCGCCGACCCCAACCCCTGTTCCAACTGCGACGGCTCTTCCACCTGAAGCCATAAGTCGAGCTGCAATCGGTCATAACGAAAGCACGTTGACGCGTCATCCTGAGCGTTTAGTGCTGATTGACCGCGATACTGTTTTAGTCAATCTCAAACATCCTTCAACAGGTACCGCTGCTGTTACTTTTAAAGCGACGCTTCCTCAGACCGAATCCTTAAACATTACCCTGCGTGATAAATTTGGCTATAACCATCGTTTGCGCGTGCTCAATGCGTCTGGCCAGCAAATTGCCGCAACTCAGGCCGGTCAAATGTCAGCGAGTCTGACACTCCAGGCAGGAGTCTATAGCTTTGAGCTGACGCATAGTGGTGAAGGCCCAGCAGAACTTGCCAGTGCTTATTATTTTCATCCTGGTGTGGCAGTGAATGGGCAAGTTGCCTTACTGGTTAGCAACGAGGATTGCCGGTTCTGTACGTTTACGGGTATGCAGCTACAGGGTGCGGATCTGAGTAAACAGGACCTGACCGGCTCTAATTTTGGCTGTGATGAATCAGGGCTCTGTACAGATCTTTCAGGCGCTAAGCTTGATGAAGCCAAATTAGCCGGTGTACGTGTTGGGGCCGGTACCTTATTTAAAAATACCAGTTTGATTAAAACAGATCTGAGCTGTACAAATCTGACCGCAAGTGGAA
>CAJYHH010000268.1 GCA_913773825.1 Candidatus Sericytochromatia bacterium
GCGAATATTGGCTTCTGAAGAGCCAACCAGCCCTGAAAATACCGAGCCAATATCGAGCCTGAGCAAAGGAAGATTCCAAAGGGATGAGACGGCTTTGGCAACCAGACTTTTACCCCCGCCTGAAATCCCGATTAGCAAAACCCCTTTGGGGTGGGGCAAACCATAATCACGGGCTTTTTCAGAAAAAGCATGGCCGCGTTTGCGCATCCAGTCTTTAAGATGATCTAAGCCCCCAACATCATCAAGACCCTGGTCAGGCGCAAAGTATTCGAGAATTCCGCTTTTGCGAATAATCTGGCGCTTTTCTGAAAGAATTAAGGGAATGTCTGCAGGGTCAATTCGGCCTTTGGCAACAATCGCTTTGGCAAAGACGTTTTCAGCCTCGACTAATGTCAGACCCTGAGCGGCTTGCAGAATTTTTTCTTTATCGCCTGGCTTAAGATTGAGCTGGACATTTTTATTGTTTTTGACTGAGTCGATAATAAAGTCGAGCTGGGTTTCGAGATCGCGAAGAGTCGGTAAGGGGAAGTCAATCAGGGCGATGTCTTTTTCTAGTTCTTCAGGGATGCGCGGCACCGGAGAAACCAAAATAACAGATTTATAGCTGGTTTTAAGCGCAATGGTCAGGTCACGTAAGCGCCGGATGACCCGTGCATCACTCATAAACGGATGAAAGTCTTTAAGTAAAAAGATGGCGGCTTGCTGGTATTTTTCGATGTAGTCAAGTGCTGCTATTGGATCCTGGGTCTGCTCAAGCTGGCGTTTGGGGCCAGCTGTGCCTGCTTCCAGATTTTGCATGCCCTGGGTAATGGTCCAGCTAAAAATCCCTTTATTACGGGACTTGGCAATATCTGACAGAATATTTTCAATGCGCTTTTCTTCCCAGGTGACCAAATAAATCAGCGGGTAACGGGCCCGAATCAAAATCCGAAGTTCGTCGATCAGTTCCTGCGCTTGTTTGGCCATGGGTGAGATCCATTCTTAGACGAGAGATTGCCGTCAGTGTTGTGCAGTCAGAAAAAACATTATAACTGTGGTGGGTTATGAGTGGTGGGTGGTGGGTTTTAAAGACAAAAACAGTTTGGGATAGATTGGGATAGACAGCGGGTAAGTTAGTGCTTAAACTTCAACAGCCCAGAGTGTTTTTAAGTGTTTATTTATTTTATGTTAAATCAAACAAGACTCGCATGGGGCCTGGGCATATACAAAATAACCCTAAGTCTATCCTGACTATCATCTGAAGGAGCTTCGAAACGATCCATGGTGAATACCTACGTTTCTGCCACCGCTGCATTTCCGGCCTTCCCTACCTCGATTATGGCCGGCGCTTACGAGTCCCGCGCAACCCAGATTGCACGCCTCTTTCTCCCAATTGCCTCGTTTGCAGGTGATACCGCCCAGACTGTCACTGACGGCTCGTTTAACTCTAATAACGCTTCGATCCTGAAGTCCTCAACCGCCGTTTTGGCCTCTCCTTCCAATATTCTCAACGCGGGCAACCAAACCAATAACGCGACGGATCCTAATCCCGTCACCGCTAAGCCCTTAATCATTAAAGTTCGCCGTGATCCTTTTTCAGGCGAAATCACTGGGTACGGCGTGTTTAATGCAGATGGCTCTGTTCCTGGTCAGCCCCGTGTCGCGGGCACCCCTCTTTATGTGCCTGGTCAGAATCACGATCCCTTCCAGACACCTGGTCCGGGCGGCACCTTTACCGGGACTCCGCCCCGTTATCTGGTGGATCGCATGACTGGTCAGGTTTACCTGAACAACGCTGCTGGGGTTAACGGCGTCAACCTTGACTCTGCAAACGGTGCTGAAATTGTCGCTGACGCAGCTGCTCCGAATAACGTCGTGGGCATTGTTGAATTTAAAGCTTTAGAAGGCGCTGCTCTGAGTACCGCTCAGCAAAAAGCCTCTGAGCTGTCTAACGTGATTCAGTCTCTGGCTACCCTGATTCGTGGTTTTAAAGACTCTGAGCGCAACCTGCTCAACACGATTCGTTAAGCCCTGACTGAAATTTAAAACATTTAGTTTTAGTTCAAGTTACTTAGAGCCGCAACTGCGGCTCTTTTTTCATGCTTGCTTTTTTGTTTCAGTTGCGTGATATTTCCCCAGTTAGGGCGGCCAGCCTTGTACAATACCCACACAAACCTCACCAATAACGGAGCAAATCATGACTTACGATCTGGCCGTAATCGGTGGCGGTCCCGGAGGCTATGTAGCCGCTCTGCGAGCAGCTCAACTGGGTCTCAAGACTGCCCTGATCGAAAAATATTCTACGCTTGGCGGCACCTGCTTAAACGTCGGCTGTATTCCTTCTAAAGCTTTGCTGGATTCCAGTGAGCTCTATTATCAGGCCAGCCATACCTTTAGTGAGCACGGGATCGGCGTCAGTGAACTCAGCGTGGATCTCAATCAAATGATTCAGCGCAAAAACAAAGTGGTTGAGATGACCACTAAGGGCATTGATTTTCTGATGAAGAAAAACAAAATTGATGTGATTCAGGGTCACGCCAGTTTTGCAGATGCTCACACCTTAAATGTCGGCGATCAAAAAATCTCGGCTAAACATATCATCATTGCCACGGGTTCTAAACCCAGCAATCTGCCTGGCATTACCCCAGACGGTGAGCGGGTTATTACCTCTACTGAAGCCCTTAAGCTGACTGAACGACCTGAACATCTGCTGGTGATTGGCGGCGGCATTATTGGCCTGGAGCTGGGTTCGGTCTATGCCCGCCTGGGTTCTAAAGTCACGGTTTTAGAATACACAACCGGCTTGATTCCCGGCATGGACGAAAGCATTGGTAAAGAGCTGCAAAAAATCCTGAAAAAACAGCTGGGTATGCAGTTCTTGCTGGGCCACCAGGTCAAAGGCGCAACCCGCGAAGGCAATCAGGTCACTGTTAACGCCTTAGACCCCAAGGGTGAAGCGATTAGCGTCACCGGTGACTATTGCTTGGTTGCAGTCGGCCGTCGTCCTTATACTGACGGTTTAGGTCTTGAAGCAGCAGGTCTGGCAACAGACAATCGCGGCCGGATTCCGGTTAATCAACAGCTGCAGACCTCGCAAGCCCATATTTATGCAATTGGGGACGTGATTGTCGGCCCGATGTTAGCCCACAAAGCCGAAGAAGAAGGCATCTTTGCGGTTGAATCATTAATGGGCCAAAAGCCTCATTTAGACCATCGCCTGATTCCTTCGGTTGTGTATACCTGGCCTGAAGGGGCTGGTGTCGGTGACACCGAGCAGTTCTTGCGTGAACAGGGCCGTGAGTATAAAACCGGCAGCTTTCCGTTTAAAGCGCTGGGACGTTCTCGTGCCAGCGGGGATGTGGAAGGCTTTGTCAAAGTCTTAGCGGATAAAGCCACTGATGAAATCCTCGGCATTCATATTCTGGGCGCTCGTGCGGCTGACTTAATTGCCGAAGCCGTGGTTGCCATGGAATACCGCGCTTCAGCTGAAGACATTGCCCGGATGAGTCATGCTCATCCAACCTATAGCGAAGCGATGCGTGAGGCCTGTCTGGCCGCTACTGACAATCGAGCGCTACACATCTAGCCGGCTTTGCCGGCGTTTTGGGTGGTGGGTTTTGAGGTTTGGGTAGAAGATCTGCCTTTAAACCCACTACCCACCACTCACCACCCATCACCCTTTAAGTGAGTTTGTTGATCCATGAAACCCGTGACTCCTCCAGAGCGGCAGGCCCGCATCCAGTCTCAGAATGAACTTGAGCTGCTGTTTCGTCAGCAACATGAGTTTCGGCGGCGTTCTTATCCTGAAATGGCCACTTATGACGGTGACCATCGTTTTGACGATCGCCTGACGGATCTTTCAGATGAAGCCAGCGCCATGCGCTGTGAAAAAAATCGCGAGTTTCTGAGCCGGCTTGAAGCCCTTGCAATGGATCAGCTCACAGAACAAGAACAGATTGACCATGAACTGTTTCGTCA
>CAJYHH010000269.1 GCA_913773825.1 Candidatus Sericytochromatia bacterium
GACACTCGCATGGACAAACGAGTCGTTATTGCCGCAGAGAATAATATCCCCAGGCTGCAGTGCAGCCTGCATTTTTGCCAGAATCTTGGGGCTGATGCGCGGCACCGCATCAGGGGTACCGGGCTTATTAAACTCTTTTTTGATTACCCGGTCTGAGATCGGATAAATTAATTTGCGCACCGGCAGCTTGCCGTTGAGACGATTGTAAAGAAAGCCACTGGGCTTAAGCTTAGGCTCAGTCTGAGGTTTACGATTATCCACGTCATCAGCAAAGTTCTGCTTATACAAATTGCGCAGCACCCCTTCAGCGCTTTGCTTATCCTGAGCAAGGACAAGTGTTTTTGCTTCGCTTGCCTGCTGCCTGACCTGACTGGGGACTGGCTGTGGCTCAGGATCAGTACAGCTAATCAGCAAGGCCAAAAGCAAAGCTGATAACAGGGATGGCTTTTGGATCAAGTGACAGACCTACTTGTACTGATGCAGGCGGCCCACCGGCGGACGGGTGTAGTTATAAGTCCAGATGGTCTGCAGATCTGGTGAATCCATGATGTCTTCAACCGTAAACAGATCCCAGCCGTATTTGGCGCGATGGGGGAAGACGCGCGGAGCAGCGCCAATTTGACGCAAAGCGTGATAAACCAGCTCGGTACAGTAGAGGCGATCTTCGGTATTGAGCAGGAATACCGAGTCATAACTTTTGCCAAGCTGGGCATGGGCATAGTCAGACATCCGTTTGACGTCAGCTGGCGTAATGCCGGGTTTACGGACCACCACAAACTTATCGCGATGCACACGGCCGACATAGTTTGTCAGAGTTTCTTTGACAGTTCCCATAAAGTCACCACTGGGGGTCAACTGAGCCAGAGCATGAATGATCTGGTCATTGCCCAGATAGACAATCGCGTGAACAAACGAGTCATTGTTACCGCAGAGGATGATATCACCCGGCTGGAGCAGAGCCTGCATTTTGGCCAGTGAGGCTGCGTCAATGCGAGGGATATTGTCCGGTTTGCCGGGTTTGTTAAATTCTTTTTTGATGATTCGATCCGAAACGGGATAGAGCAGTTTACGGAAAGGAATACCGCCGTTTAAGCGGTTAAAGAGAAAACCACCGCGAGGAATCTGGGGTTCAACTAAAGCACGGCCATTGTCGATGTCATCAGCAAAAGACGTCTTAAACAGAGAGCGCACAATGCCTTCCGTCTGTTCTTCATCACCGTTCTGGAGCGTATTTTGAGTGTTCATAGCAGACATTGAGGAAACAGGCGCCCGCATGGCACCGATCTGGGCATTGGGGTTCATAACCGGCAGATTAGAACCGGCGCAACCGGCAAGCAGAGAGAGCATCAGGGTGGCACTCAAAATACGTTTCATGGCAAAGGACCTCTACGCTAAATTCCAGATATTGATCTTATGTCTCAGCAGCTAAAAGACCTGACGTGTCTTCTCCATAGCTTAAGTCTTATTTAACTGAATATTAGGATTAATATCAGTTTGTTTGAGACAAAAGAACAGCGGGTCTTGAGATTATACAAGACCCGCCTCGATTAACCAAATGTAGCGCTTATTGCTGGAACTGCAAATCCGGAGTAGCCGTGGGTGATGGAGAAGGTGTAGGGCTAGCTGTCGCAATTGCTTGCGGAGCAGGTCCTGAACCAGTGATGTATTCAGTAGCAATCCGCACCATCAGGTCATTGAGTTTTTCAACTTTATGCTCACCAATGGTCGGCTTGATATGGCCACCGCCAATACCTGAGTCATCAGTTAAAAACACATAGCGGCCACCGGTTGTAATCGCCAGCTGGCGCAGCAAAAATTCAGTCTCTTTGTTGATGCCGCTGCTCGCCACCGGGATTATCCGGATTCCTTTGGCCGCAGCGCGGGTCAGACTGGTGTGAAGGCGTTTAAGCTCGGCTTCTGTATCATGGCTAGGAGCATCCAGAACCAAAAACAGCAGACGGGCGCGGGCTGTGGGACTCCAGGCATGTTCGTCGACAGCATCGGCTAAAGCCACGTCTACCGCTTCAGGGAAATCACCGCCACCACTGGCGTTCTCGGCTGCAAGCTGTTGGGCAACAGTCTGAAAATCAGTCGTAAAGGGGAAGGGCTTGACCACGTAGCTGTCGGTGGTGTCTTTGTAGAAATTGGCGCTGAGACGCAGGGTCAGATCCTGACGGTTGAGCTGGACAATCCGTTCTGCCACGCTTTTAAGCTCTTGTTTAAGATAGGCCATTTCATCACCCATTGAGCCAGTGGTGTCGATCACCAGCATCATATCGGCATTAACAGCTGGTTCAAGCGTGGCTTCAGACTTAAGTTCAATTGCGGTGCTGGAATTAGACAAAGTCACGTCCTGGGTCACGCTGCTGGCGCCCAGATTGGCTTTAAGCGTCAAATTATTACCGCTAACCCCTTTAAGTAAGCTGGCAAATAACACGGCTTCACCCTGGGTATTGGTACGCGCTTCAAAAAGCGTGGTCTGGCCTTCAGACAGACTGACGGGCACATCTGCCAGCACGCCGTTGCTGCCGGTTACTTTTACCAGCACCCGCTGACGGGTGTTCAGGCCCCAGGGGCTCAAGGCACTTGAATAATCCTGATCGTTA
>CAJYHH010000270.1 GCA_913773825.1 Candidatus Sericytochromatia bacterium
CGGCTCAAAAAGTCAGCTGTATTGGCCAGGCTGAAGTGCTTAAAGCCTTTTCGTATCTACCGCCAGAACGTTTAGAGTGGCTGGGTTATGAAATGACCCGACTCTGGCTGGCTTCGCTTAACGGCCCCCATGAGCTGGAAGCCTGTCTGACGGGCCTTGTTCAGGCTACCCTAGAACGCGCAGAACACGATCTATCCCATCGTCGTGAAGGCCACGATGCTTTGCTACGCCTGTTTTCAGGTATGTTAGACGGCTTGTTTGACTATGGCTTAGTCCAGCAGCTTAGCGGTGATCAATTGCGTGGACTGAGCAGCTTACTCAGCCGCTTAATTGAACAGCAGGGCACCTCGGCTTTATTACCGCTCTATCGTCAGTATTTACTTGCTCAGGAACTCTAATGGCCAGCCCCTGGTTTCACTTTAAATATAATGTGCTTTCACCTCTGCAAGATACCTGGCAGATTGCCCGTGTTAAAGCTCGTTTTCCAGCTATGGATCCGATTATTCAGGCTTATCAAAAACGCTATCCCTATAGCGGCTCATCAACCACGGTCTCGGTTGACGAGCGCTCAACCAAAGGCATCGAAGACGACACCCTGACCTATGGTGAAACCCGCTGGACCACTTTTATGGACTTACTGGATCAAATGCAGCTTAAATCCCATCAGCGCTTTATTGATCTGGGCTGTGGCTCCGGCTTTTTATGTTTACTGGCCTCTCAAGGATACGGCGTTCAGGCTACCGGTGTAGACTTAATTGAAGGCTTTGTGCGCAACGGCAATGAACTGGCAAGTCAGCTTAAGCTTGAGCGCGTTGAGTTTAAACACGCTGATTTTTTTAGTTTAGACTTTATGCCCTATGACGTTTTTTATGCCACCGCAACTTGTTTTCCAGATGATTATTTACAGCGTCTGGCAGAAAAGTTTCGCCATGTACGCACCGGCAGCCGAGTGTTAACCGTCACCCATGAACTTAAAGCCAGCTGGCTTAAACCGATTAAATCGATCAAATGTAAATATAGCT